>DATEOV010000417.1:0-9040 GCA_035273645.1 Flavobacterium sp.
GCTTATTTCTTTGGCGAAATCAAAAAACACAGCGATTACAGGAAGTTTGATAATCACTGAAAATGAAAATTTTTATAACCGATTGGTTTTTGTTTTCCCTTCGGGAGAAATTCAATTTTATGACAAAAGGCATTTGTTTACTCTGGCTGGAGAAGACAAAGTGTATACAGCTGGCAGCAAAAAATTAATTGTTGAATATAAAGGATGGAAAATTTGTCCGCTGATTTGTTATGATTTGCGTTTCCCTGTTTTTGCCAGAAATGTGGAGGAATACGATTTGCTGATTTATGTTGCCAATTGGCCAGAAATAAGGATAAAAGCTTGGGATGCTTTGATAAAAGCACGTGCCATCGAAAACATGAGTTATACCGTTGGAGTCAATAGAATTGGAAAAGATGATAGTAATTTTCAGTACAATGGACATTCCCAAGTAGTCAATTTCTTGGGAGATTACATTATGGAACCTATTGAGACAAAAGGTGTTTTTATTATCGAATTAAATAAAGCTGAGCTACTTTTAGCCAGGAAAAAACTCAATTTTTTAAGTGATCAAGATTCTTTTGTGCTAAAATGAACTCGATTTCTTTTTTTCTTTTTCTTTTTTCTTTTTGGGTTCTGGAGTATATGGAAGGCTTAAATCAAAAGCCTGACTAACATCCCAATTGGCTCGAACATCGATGTCTTTAGAAAAATAAACAACTTCTTCTGCCTGTCGTTTTTCAAGATAGTTTCCAGTGTCCCATTCTTTGTTTTTATTGTCGTCATAAATTGCACGAAGTGTGTATACACTTGGTTCCAATAGATTGAATTCAATTTCTGTTTTACTTTCAGTATATTCACTTGCTTTGACAACGTCTCCTTTTTCATTCGTCAATTCAATAATAACAGGAAAGCGATTCACGTTTTTTAGGCTTACTATAAGATTTCCATTATCGGCGCGGTTTCTAGAAGTGGTATTAAACGATAAAGTATCATTTGTTTTTTCAAAAAAATCGGTAAGGGCACCAGGCATCAATTTTAAATGATATTTTTGAGCTTCCTCTATTTTAAAATCGACATATAATTGTTGGGTATATTCATCGTATGCGGTAGTAAATGCAACGTCAGTCGAATCTTTGTCAACAAGTTTCATTTTTGATTTGTCAAAATTCACCAATGGAGTACTGGATTCCAATGTAAATCGATCTCTAAAATTCAAAATACCACTTTTAACGGCCTTAATGCTCAAAGTGTCATTTTTTTGATTTTTGATTTTAAAAGTAAAGTCTTTTTGGTACTTATCTTTTATAATATTTAGCGAAAGCGAATCCACTTTCAAAGGTTTGTACCAGACTTGTAAAGAGTCTTTTTTTTCTATTTTTGTAACTATTGAAGGTACAATTTCACCATTGTTTTTCAAAGTGATTTTAGCTAGTTCACCATTGCTTTTCGGATTACCTTCGTAGCCTACAATTAATTTGTTTCCAGAAGCTTGGCTTGGTTTAAGAGCTTTAAAAGGCATTACTTCCTTAAATAATTCCAATTCAAAAACGGTATCATTTGGAATCGTTACAATTTGCTTATTAAATCCAATTCGGTCTGATTTCGGATTAAATTTATTATTACTATTATTGTCTTTTATAGCAATCAAAAAGTATTTTCCCGCTTTTAAATTCTCCAATCGGAATGTTTTCAAACTATCCAAAGTGTTGGTAATATATCTAGGATTCTCTTTGTAAATGGTTGAATCGTTAAATTTTTCATTAGCTTCATAAAGCATTATAGAAACAAAGGAGGCAACTTCTTTGTCATAAGCATCTTTTACTCTTCCGCCAAGAGCTAAAGAATCGATATAATCTCCCGTAGAAAACACATATTTAAATTGATTGTATGGATTCCCCTCGTTATTATCGGCAATACTTTGCCCGAAATTCAGGCTATACGTAGTGTTGGGTTGTAATGTATCATTTATAGTGATGGTCAATACTTTTGTTGCTGTGGTCGGAGTGATCAGCGGTTCATTCTTCATTAGAGGCGAAATAATCAATTGCTTGTTTAGGTTTTTAAGCTTGATATTTTCGTCAAAAGTAAGTTTGATTTTATTGCCTTGAAATTTAACCGAATAATTTTCAGGGAAACTATATTTTAATGTTGGTGCAATGGTGTCTTTCGCACCACCAGTAATGGCGCCTCTTTTGGCACAACTAATAAAAAAAAGTAGAATTAAAAAAGGAATATATTTAAAATGTTTTTTGAACATAATGAACTAAAATTTGATTCTACAAAATAACAATTATATTTACTGTAATCGAAATATTTTACGAATTATTAGGAGCTATTTCCTGCTGTACACTATATCTTTTTATGAGGTGAAGAAAAATCACCCCATAAAAAGGATGCCGTTTCCATCAGGGCTAGTAACTGCAAGTAAGGGAATCCCGTTTTAAAAGATTATTTCTCATATCAATTCATTAAATTTGCACTCAAAATAGATCTTCAATGAGCAATATTAGAATTACCAAACAATTTAATTTTGAAACCGGTCATGCATTATACGGTTATGACGGGAAATGTAAAAATGTACATGGTCATAGTTATAAATTATCGGTTACCGTTATTGGAAAACCAATTACGGATCGAAACAATGTGAAGTTTGGAATGGTCATTGATTTTTCGGATCTAAAAAAAATTGTAAAAGAAGAGATTGTTGATCAATTCGATCACGCTACTGTTTTTAATGAAACGACTCCGCATATCGAGTTGGCCAACGAGCTAAAAGATCGTGGGCATCACGTAATTTTAGTAGATTATCAGCCAACCAGCGAGAATATGGTTGTCGATTTTTCCCAAAGAATCATTCGTAGATTGCCTCAAAACATTGAACTTTTTTCTCTTAAATTGCAGGAAACTGAGTCTTCATTTGCCGAATGGTTCGCAAGCGACAATCAATAATTTATACGTAGTTCATGCAATTCTCCAATAATAAAAAAATCTATTTTGCCTCCGATCAGCATTTTGGTGCGCCAACTCCAGAGTTGAGTTTTCCAAGAGAGCAAAAGTTTGTCGCTTGGTTAAACGAAGTAAAAGACGATGCCGAAGCGATATTTCTTTTGGGTGATTTATTTGATTTTTGGTTCGAATATAAAACGGTTGTTCCAAAAGGATTTGTTCGTGTTTTAGGAAAGTTGGCCGAAATTCGCGACAGCGGAATTCCTATTTATTTCTTCGTGGGAAATCATGATTTATGGATGGCCGATTATTTTGAAACTGAATTGAATATTCCTGTTTATCACGATAACAAAGAATTTACTTTTGGAGACAAAACCTTTTTGATTGGTCATGGTGATGGAAAAGGCCCTGGTGATTTAGGTTATAAACGAATGAAAAAAGTGTTTACCAATCCGTTTTCAAAGTGGCTTTTCAGATGGCTTCATCCGGATATTGGAGTGAAATTGGCTCAATATCTTTCCGTTAAAAATAAACTTATTTCAGGTTCCGAAGACGTTAAATTTTTAGGTGAGGAAAACGAATGGCTTATTCTTTATGCTAAACGAAAATTGGAAACTAAACATTATAACTATTTTGTTTTTGGTCACCGTCATTTACCAATGATTAAGACTGTTGGAGAAAATTCAGAATATGTAAATCTTGGTGATTGGATTACCTATTTCACCTACGGAGTTTTTGATGGAGAAAATTTCGAGGTTAAAAAGGTTGAATAAATTCTGCAATTAATATGACTCACTTTCGGTATTTCATAAATAAAATTAAGATGAAAACTGGTAATCATAAATTAGACAATCCCGTTTGGTATTCAGTGTCCGAAACTCATAAAGATTTCGGAATTGATTTTGGAACTATAAAATTCTACCATCCCGATTATTGTCCTTTTGGAGGTTTTATTGCTCTTGATAACATGGAGCAGTCTATTTCTGAATACGCTAAACTAGCCAGTAATTTTTTTATTATTGGACAGAAACCAAATGTGCCAGACAGTCTAAAATTAAACAATGAATTAATCTGTTTACAAATGATTATTCATAGTAAAATTGAAGGAGAGATCGAGGATCAGATTGTAAAATTAGAAGAGGAACACTTAGACGATTTATTGGGATTGGTCAAAATTGTGTATCCAGAGTATTTTAAAAAGAAGACTTCTTCATTAGGAAATTATTATGGCATTTATAAAAACAATCAACTTGTTGCTGTAACTGGTGAACGAATGCAAATGGATGAATATACAGAAGTAAGCGCTGTAATTACACATCCGGAACACACAGGAAAAGGATATGCAAAGCAATTAGTTACTCATACTGTAAATGCTATTTTAGCAAAAAACAAAACACCATTTTTACATGTTGCAGAGTCAAATGTTGGAGCAATCAAGCTATATGAAAAATTAGGCTTTGAAACCAGAGCTAAAATAAGTGTTTGGAATATTATCCAAAAGTAACAACTAAATTATTTGTTTTCCGTCTTTGGATAGATTGCAATTTTATGTGTTCTTAAGATATAATTAGACATTTCTGCATTATTCGAAAGCTGAAAACGAATGGCATTCGATGATTTTTTTGTCATGTGACATTCCACACAATTATTAGCTAATAATGAGGGCGGCATTGTTTTAAGAGTAGACGCACTATGTTTAATTTCTTGATGGCAAGACATACAAATTTTAGAATAAGAAGCTAGATTTTGAGATGCATTTTCATGTGGATTATGACAGGTAATGCAATCCATTTTTTCGCTTTTGATAAAACATTTGCTTTGTGCCAATAACCGATATTGATTTCCGTGGACATCAAATTCAGCGGTGCCGTTAGGATCACTCATACTTCTCATATATTCCGAAAGATTATCTCCTGGTTTAAATTCGAAACGCGATTTTACTTTGATTCCGTCATTTCCAGAGTGGCAAAGAGCACAAGCATCTAATTTTTGCTGTCGGCTAAGAGATTGGTAGCTAACAATACTATTGGCCACTTTTACATTTGGATTTTTAAGATGAAACTCGGCGTGCTGTTTCGCTGGACCATGACAACGTTCACAGTCAATTCCATAAACAATTGTTTTTTTATTGATGACATCTTCAGTGTCCATAGTAAGAAAGCTATTTTCTCTAGAACTTTGATCTACAGTTCGGCTACTTATGTTAGAGCTGTGGCAGGCATAGCAATCTTTGACTACTTTTCGATCAAAATATGGCTTGTCTGATGGGAAACCAGGGCTTGTTGCCCAACTGTGCACCGATGTGTAATATGAAAGTGGCAATTCGTAAGTGTTATTATTGTGCCAATAAACAGAAGTTTGTGCATGCTTGGTTCCAAAAACAATTTCAAATCGATGGGCTTCCACTTCTTTACCATTTTTGTATAGAACCTGATAAAGGCTGTCATTGCGTTCCTCTACTGCTAATTTGGTGTTTTTGTCATAAATAAAAGCAGGATTACCTTTGCTGAAATCACCTAAAATATTCTCTGGAATGGCAGGAGCTGTTGCTTTGGAATGTGAGCTGTGAAAAGCTGATTCGTATTGCGTTTGATGACATTGAATACAACTTTCGGACCCAGCATAATCGGTTCCACGAGGATCAATATATTCGTCTGATTTATTGGTGCAACTCGTTAAAAAAGTTAGCAGAGCTGTAATTGCAAAAAGTATTCTTATTTTTCCCATTGTGGTAAATATACTTTTTTTTGAATAAATCAGAAAGAAAATAACTATTCATGCTTTTCATGATCTTCCAAATCTTTTCGCAAATCTAATTTTCTAAATTCAGGAGATACCAAGCCTGTGAAAACGACAATAAGAAGTGTCATACTTCCGCCAAATACAACAGCAGTTACGGTTCCCATTAGTTTTGCGGTTAGTCCGCTTTCAAAAGCACCCAACTCGTTTGAAGAACCTACAAATATTGAATTTACGGAGGCTACACGACCGCGCATGTGATCGGGAGTTTTAAGCTGTAAAATGGTTTGTCTGATAACCATGGAAATTCCATCTACAACTCCACTGAAAAATAGAGCTAAAAGCGAAATCCAGAAACTTGTAGAAAGACCAAATATGATGATGCATACACCAAATAGGAAGATGGCGGTCAATAATTTCATTCCGGCATTTTTATTCACAGGAACGTAGGCCGTAAAAAACATTGTCAAAATAGCACCAACAGCTGGCGCTGCTCTTAGAAATCCAAATCCCTGAGGTCCTACTTTTAAAATGTCTAAAGCAAAAATGGGTAATAACGCTACCGCTCCTCCAAATAAAACCGCAGCCATGTCAAGAGTTAAAGCACTTAAAATTGATTTGTTGTTAAAAACAAATTTAACACCTTCTTTCAAACTGTCCATAACTGGTTCTCCAATTTTTGGATTTAAAATTGGTTTTTTTTCAATTTGGGTTAATAGTAGTAAAGCAAAAACTGAGCACGCTAAAACCAAACACATAGACCAGTGAACTCCGATTAAATGAATAGAAAACCCTGCCACGGCTGGCCCTACAACAGAACCCACTTGCCAAACGGAACTACTCCAAGTTGCCGCGTTTGAATATGCTTTTTTAGGAACAATTAAAGCCAAAAGCGAGAAAACGGTTGGACCTAAAAACGAACGAACAATTCCCCCCAAAAAAACTAGCCCATAGATAGTATATAGAATAGTAGTTGTAGGTAAACCAGAGTTTACTTCTGGCCAAGTGATTAAAAACAATCCCAAACTAATTACTGAAAATCCTAAAATACATTTGGATAAAAGACCTTTTTTTTCATTTTGATCGACAAAATGTCCTGCGAATAATGACACAGCTATGGCTGGAATGATTTCCATTAAACCAATAATACCAAGTGAAAGTGCGCTTTTTGTAATTCTATAGACTTCCCATTCGATGACGATAAATTGCATGGACCAGGCAAAAACCATGGCAAAACGAATAAGTAAAAAGGTGTTGAATTCTTTAAATCTCAGGGCTGCGTATGGATCGTTTTTTTTCATTTTAATCTTGAATTATTTAATGTCTTTTAATCGTAATTGAATGCTCACTTTGTCATTCCATTCATTTTCATCGATGCAATATACGGCATCAAATTCTTTTTGATTGCTGGTTAGGTCCTTTTTATTTCCTAGTCCAAAACCAATGGCGGTAAGGCCTTCGGAGTTATTTTGCTTTACAAATAACTTTAAATGTTCATCTTCAGAACCTAGTGTTTTGGCATAACCTGTATCCTTTATTTTTTTGGTTAAAAAAATAGGAGTCATATTTAATGGGCCAAAAGGCTCAAATTGTTTTAGAATCCGAATTAATTTTGGTGAAATGTCTTCAAAATTAATTTCAGCATCAATGGATATTTCTGGAGTTAACTGATCGGGATGAATGGTTTCTTGAACTGTTTTTTCAAATGCGTTTTTGAAATCTTGATAGTTTTCTGCTGCCAAAGTCATTCCCGCCGCATACATGTGTCCACCGAATTGTTCCAAATGTTCGGAACAGGCTTCGAGTGCATTGTATACATCAAATCCTTTTACCGATCTAGCAGAAGCGGCATATTTATCACCACTTTTTGTAAAAACCAATGTGGGACGATAATAGGTTTCGATTAATCGGGAAGCCACAATTCCGATAACTCCTTTGTGCCAATCCTCTTGAAAAACCACCGAAGTAAAGTTTTTTTCTTCTTGATTTTGGGTTATTTGCTGGAGTGCTTCTTTGGTTATTTGTTTGTCTAAATCTTTTCGGTCAGTATTGTACTGTTCAATTTCGGAGGCAAATTGCTGCGCTTGTTCAAAATCAAATTCAGTTAATAATTCGACTGCATGATTACCGTGTTTGATGCGACCTGCAGCATTTATTCGAGGGGCAATGATAAACACAACATCAGTAATGTCGAGTGTTTTCTTTTTTATTTGATGTATTAATGCTTTAATTCCTGGTCTCGGTTCTGCATTAATAACCTGCAGTCCAAAATAAGCCAATACACGATTTTCGCCTGTCATAGGCACAATATCGGCGGCTATTGCGGTAGCAACTAAATCAAGGTAAAGCACTAAATCTTCAATGGTTTGGTTTCTATGGCTTCCTAAAGCCTGAATGAGCTTGAATCCTACACCACAGCCGCACAATTCGTCATAAGGGTAGTTACAGTCTTCGCGTTTTGGGTCTAGAACTGCAATGGCTTCGGGTAAAATTGGACCTGGCCTGTGGTGATCACAAATGATAAAGTCAATGTTTCGTTCTTTTGCGTAAGCGACATGATCAATTGATTTTATGCCGCAATCTAGAGCGATAATTAACGTAAAACCATTGTCATCGGCGAAATCAATTCCCTTGAAAGAAATTCCATAACCCTCATCATAACGATCAGGAATATAAGTGGCAATATTGGGATAATAGCTTTTCAGATAAGAAGAGACGAGAGATACTGCAGTGGTTCCGTCCACATCATAATCGCCAAATACAAGTATGTTTTCCTGATTTTCAATGGCTTTTTCGATACGTTCGACAGCTTTGTCCATATCCTTCATTAAATAAGGATCATGCAGGTCGTCTAATGTTGGACGAAAAAATTGTTTGGCTTGTTCGAAAGTTTCAATGCCTCTTTGTATTAATAAAGCAGCAACAAATTCTTCTACATTCAAGGCTTGGGCTAGGTGCTTTATTTTTTCTTCAGCAGGTTTTGGTTTTATGGTCCAGCGCATAAATAATTACGAATTGAAAATAACGAATTTCGATTTTCTAGGTTAGCACAAATTTAGATTAAAATAGCTAAACTACTTAATCTTGTCCAGTACAAATCGTGATTAAATACAAAAAATGAAAAATTAGCAATAATCATTCTTTCAAAAAATGAAAATGGTAGTACTTTTGAAAAATTACTTTTAAAAGAAAAAAAATGCAGATTCAAGGACAAATTGTTGATATTCAAAACCGACGAATTTATGCCGGTGAAATCACTGTCGAAAATGGAAAAATCATTTCGATTATTGAGAAAAACCACGATGTGCAACATTACATCATGCCCGGTTTTATTGATGCCCACATTCATATCGAAAGTTCGATGCTTGTTCCT
>DATEOV010000418.1:0-4291 GCA_035273645.1 Flavobacterium sp.
ATGAAAGTTACCATTGTAGGAGCAGGGAATGTGGGAGCATCCTGTGCAGATTCAATTTCTTATAGAGGAATTGCAAGTGAAGTAGTATTATTGGATATTAGAGAAGGTTTTGCCGAAGGTAAAGCTATGGATATCATGCAATGTGCTACAAATACTGGTTTTAACACCAATGTTTCAGGGGTTACTAATGATTATTCTAAAACAGCAAACAGTGATGTGGTTGTGATTACTTCTGGAATTCCTAGAAAACCAGGGATGACTAGAGAAGAATTAATAGGAATCAATGCTGGAATTGTTAAAACTGTTGCAGAGAATGTATTGGCACATTCGCCAAACTGTATTGTAGTAGTAGTGTCTAATCCAATGGATACAATGACTTATTTGGCATTGAAAGCTACGGGATTGCCAAAAAACAGAATTATCGGAATGGGTGGAGCTTTGGATAGTTCTCGTTTTAGATATTATTTATCTAAAGCATTGGATAAACCATCTAATGACATTTCGGCTATGGTTATTGGTGGACATGGAGATACAACTATGATTCCTTTGACAAGATTGGCTGCTTATAATGGTATTCCGGTTTCTGAGTTTTTGTCTCAAGAAGAATTAGAAAAAGTTGCTGCTGCCACTATGGTAGGAGGAGCTACACTTACAGGTTTGTTAGGAACTTCTGCTTGGTATGCACCTGGAGCTTCTGTTGCTTATTTAGTAGATAGTATTTTGAATGACCAAAAGAAAATGATTGCTTGTTCAGTTATGTTGGACGGTGAATACGGACAAAGCGATATTTGTATCGGTGTACCTTGTATTATAGGTAAAAACGGAATTGAGCAAATTGTTGATATTAAATTAAATGATGCTGAAAAAGCTGCTTTTGCAAAAAGTGCAGAGGCTGTAAGAAGCATGAATGCTGATTTGAAAACTGTTTTGGCATAATAATTTACGTATAAAAAAAGAAGACTGCAATTTCTGCAGTCTTTTTTTTGATTTTAATTAATAAATAAATTGGTTAATCTTTCCGTTAATTATATATTTGCTCGGTTTAAAAAAAATGACATAAATCGTGCACATCTTTTTTGTTTTTCAAAAATGACGTAATGGCTTATTTTATAGGGTTTAAAACAAAAAATAATAAATAAAAAATAATTAATTTTTAGTAATAATGCAGAATAAAGGACTTATTAAATTTTTCGCAATTCTATTTGCATTGGTGAGTATTTACCAACTTTCTTTCACTTTTGTCTCTAGTAAAGTCAAAAGTGATGCAAAATCTTTTGCTGGTGGGAACCCAGAAAAAGAAGTAAAATATTTGGATTCAATTGGTAAAGAAAAAGTGTTTAGCTTAGGTTTTACTGATTTTACATTCAATGAAGTAAAAGATAAACAAATCAACAAAGGACTTGACTTAGAAGGAGGAATCAATGTGACTCTTCAAATCTCTGTTAAAGACATTTTGAAAGGATTATCAAACAATTCGAAAAATCCAGTTTTTAATAAATCTTTGGCGGATGCCACTGCAAATTTAAAAGGAAATCAAACCTATCTTGATGCTTTCTTTGAAGCTTTTGAAGCAAATTCAAAAGGAACTGTGAAATTAGCTTCTCCAGACATTTTTGCGAACAGAAGTTTGCAAGGTGAAGGTGGTGTTACTTTTCAAATGACGGATGCTCAAGTTCAAAAGGTAATCAAAAGAAAAGTTGATGAATCTGTTGAAAGTGCTTTTGGAGTATTGAGAAAACGTATCGATAAATTTGGTGTAACTCAACCTAACATTCAAAAATTAGGAGAGTCTGGAAGAATCCTTGTGGAACTTCCTGGAGCTAAAGATGTTGACAGAATCAAAAAATTATTGCAAAGTACTGCTCAATTAGAGTTTTGGGAAACTTATAAAGTTGAAGAAATTGGTAATTTTATCATGGCTGCTAACGAGGCTTTGAAAAAAACTGAAGTTGCTAAAGTTGAAACTAAAACTGTAGCAAAAGATTCATTAAGTGCTTTATTGACTGATGAAAAAGATTCTACTGCTACTAAAAAAGGAAATAATCCTATCATTGACAAAATTGTTGCTCAAGGTGGTGGACCAGTTTTAGGTCTTTTCTCTCCAAAAGATACTGCTGTAATCAATTCTTATTTCAAAAGAGCAGATATTAGAGTTTTATTGGCAGGTGAGCAACGTTATGCAAAATTTGTATGGGGAATACCAACTACCATTAAAGATGCAAAAGATAAAGATGTTGAAGTTGTTGAATTGTATGCTTTAAAAGGAAATAGAGATAATGTTGCTTCAATGGGTGGTGGTGTTGTAACAGACGCTAGTGATACTTTTGATCAATTAGGGAAACCAGCTGTTTCTATGCAAATGAATAACGTAGGAGCAAAAGAATGGGAAGAATTAACAGGAAGAGCTTATACTCAAAAAAGTAATATTGCTATCGTTCTGGATGATATTGTATATTCTGCTCCTGGTGTTTCTAGTGGACCAATTTCTGGAGGTAGATCTGAGATCTCAGGTTCTTTTGATGTTACACAAACTAAAGATTTAGCGAATGTATTAAGAGCAGGTAAATTACCAGCTGCTGCAGAAATTATTTCATCTGAAGTTGTAGGGCCATCCTTAGGTCAAGAGGCTATTGATCACGGTACTAATTCTGCTATAATCGGTTTGCTATTGGTATCTCTTTGGATGATGATTTATTATGGTAAAGCAGGTTGGTATGCAAATATTGCTTTGTTAGTTAACTTATTATTCATGTTTGGTATTTTGGCAAGCTTAGGTGCTGTGCTTACATTACCTGGTATTGCAGGTATCGTTTTGACAATGGGTACTGCGGTAGATGCGAATATCATTATATATGAAAGAGCTAAGGAAGAATTAAGGGCTGGGAAAAATTTAGACGAAGCTGTAAAAGCTTCTTATAGTTGGACTGGAGCTATGCGTTCTATCGTTGATGCAAACGTAACTCACGTTTTGACAGGTGCTGTATTGTTTATCTTTGGATCTGGACCAATCAAAGGATTTGCTACTACTTTATTAATCGGTATCGTAACGTCTTTGTTTACTTCTATCTTTATTGCTAGAATCTTCATTGACAGAAATATTGCAGGTAAAAATGATTTATCTTTTGTAACAAAATTCTCTAAAAATTTCTTTACTAATTTCCACTTTGATTTCTTGGGAATTAAAAAATGGACTTACCTTTTCTCTATCGTTGTGACTATTGTAAGTATCGCATCGATTGCAACTCATGGTTTTGATCAGGGTGTGGATTTTGTTGGAGGAAGAACTTTCCAAGTTCGTTTCGATAAATCAATGCAGCCAGAAGAAGTTAAAGAAGAATTGACTGCTGTTTTTGGTAGTGCAGAGGTTAAAATATTTGGTAAAGACGATCAGTTGAAAATTACCACTAAATACAAAATCCAAGAAACGGGTACTGGTGTTGACGAAGAGGTAAATAAAATTTTATTTCAAAGTTTGAAAAAGCACTATACTGCTGATATGACTTATGATAAATTTGTAAATACTTATGAAGGCAAAAAACTTGGTGTTGTTCAAGCTTCAAAAGTTGGACCTACAGTAGCTGAAGATATCAAAACAAATGCTTATTGGGCTGTACTTGGTGCAATGGCAATTGTATTCTTGTACTTGATGATCAGTTTCAGAAAATGGCAATATAGTTTAGGTGCAATCGCAGCGGTAGCGCATGACGTTATCTTTGTATTAGGAGTGTACTCATTACTTTGGAAATACATGCCTTTCGGAATGGAAATTGATCAGCACTTTATTGCGGCTATCCTTACCGTTATTGGTTATTCTATGAATGATACCGTAATTGTATTTGATAGGGTTCGTGAGTTCTTAGATGGTAAAACAAAAGGTTCATTCTCTGAAATTGTAAATAAATCGATCAACTCTACAATGTCAAGAACCATTAATACTTCATTGGCAATGATTTTGGTGTTGTTAATCATGTTTGTTTTCGGAGGAGAATCTATTAGAGGATTTATTTTCGCAATGCTTGTAGGTATTGTTATCGGTACTTATTCTTCATTGTTTATCGCTACTCCGGTATTGGTTGACACTATTTCTAGAGAAGAGAAATTAAATGTTGAGATTAAGCATCAGGAAGCGCAAGCCTAGAAAATACCAATTATATATTTAAAAAAAGATCCAACGAAAGTTGGATCTTTTTTTTGCTTTTTACTGAGTTTGATTATTTTTTTTGGAGCAGAATGATTTGGCTTTTTTATCAGCATTAGTCCCGCTTTTCGTTACAATCTTATAAGCCGAACC
>DATEOV010000419.1:0-3883 GCA_035273645.1 Flavobacterium sp.
TTTTGACTATTATGACAAAACAACCAAAGATTGGTTAGTACAAGCTTCGGTTCCAGATATTGCAGGAGCTACAGCACCTTTTATCAATGGTGGTGATATCAATAACAAAGGTTTGGAATTTGGTTTGGGTTATAGAACAAACTTCGGAAAGGATTGGTCTTTCTCAGCAAATGCAAATGCTTCTTTCAACCAAAATGAAGTACTTAGAATTGCGAATGCTGAAGGAATCATTCATGGGGATTCAAACTTGTTGTTCCAAGGAATGGATGAAATCAACAGAGTTGAAGTTGGAAAACCAATTGGATATTTCTACGGATTAAAAACAGACGGAATTTTTCAAAATGCATCTGAACTTACTTCAGTTCAGCCGAATGCACAGCCTGGAGACGTTCGTTTTGTGGATCTAGATGGTAACGGAAAAATCGATGCCAATGACAAAACCGAAATTGGAGATCCAAATCCTGATTTTACTTATGGTTTCAATATGGATATATCTTATAAAGCGTTTGATTTCTCTATTTACACTTATGGTGTGGCAGGAAGCCAAAATGTTTTTGGAGTTCATGATTATACTCGTGCCTATAATAATTACACAACTAGCATCTTAGGCAGATGGACAACTGAAGGTACTTCAAACAGTATTCCAAGAGCTACTTACGGTACAGATGCTAATGGAAATTACACGAAATTCTCTGATTTGTATGTTCAAAATGCTGATTTCTTCAGAATTAAATCGGCTACTTTGGGTTGTGATTTGACAAAATTAACAGACAACCTTAATTTCTTCAGCAAGTTCAGACTTTATGTAGCGGCAAATAACTTATTTACGTTTACTAAATACCAAGGAATGGATCCTGAAATTGGATTTGGAAACACTAACCAATCATGGGCCAAAGGTATTGATGTAGGATTCTATCCACAGCCAAGAACATACATGTTGGGTCTTAATGTTAACTTTTAAAAATGAAACCGATGAAAAAATATATAAAACTATTTGCAGTTTCGAGCTTATTCGTATTAGCGGCATGTTCCAATGATTTTTTGGAAAACGAACCCTATACCGAGAAAGTAACCGAGAATTTTTATAAAACACCAACTGATGCATACGAGGGACTTGTCGCCATTTATGACATATTACAGCGCGAAGCTTACGGTGGGCCTTTATTGATAAGCGAACAAGCTTCGGACGATTGTTTCGGAGGATATGGAATCGCTGATGCTCAAGGAGATTTGGAATGGGATCGTTTTTTATATGTATCTAATAAGGACATGAATAGTGAAGCTTGGAAAGTGCCTTACCAAGGAATTTACAGAGCAAATATTCTGTTAGAAAATTTAGATAAAATAGATTGGGGAACCGATACTGCATTGAAAACAAAATATGAAGCAGAAGCCCGTTTCTTAAGAGCTCATTTTCATTTTCAATTGGCCAAAATGTTTGGAGATATTGTGCCATTAGACAAAACAATAACTTCAGCCGAATTTTATTCTCAAAGAGCGACTCCAGAAGTAACGTATGCATTAATTGCTAACGATTTAAAATTTGCTGCTGATAATTTAGGTAGCGATAATTATTCTCAACCTGGAAATGCTAATTATGGTCGTATTACTAAATGGGCTGCGGAAGCATATTTAGGGAGAGCATTTTTATTCTACACCGATTATTATAAAAAAGCAGATTTAGCAGGTGTTGTTTCCAAAGCGCAAGCAGTAGCTTATATCAATGATGCTGTTAATAATAGTGGACATGCTCTAGTAGCTGATTTTTCTCACTTATGGCTTGCGGCTTCTCTTGAAGATTTTGCTGGGGAAGGGAATACCGAAATAGTTTGGGCTGTTCGTTTCAACGGATCAGGTAAAGGAGATTGGAATCTTCATGAGGGTAACCGTTTTCAAGTACTTATTGCACCTCGTGGTGGAGCTATAGGACGTTATGCAACAGGTTGGGGTGGTGCTACGGTTAATCCTAAATTGTACAATGCTTATGGGCTAGGCGATACTCGTAGAGATGCTACTATCATTAATTTTGAAGGTGAAGGTTTAGATTTTGACGCAGAAGCCAGAGAACAACGTCAATATACAGGTTATGCCTGGAAAAAATATTGCCCAATCACGGATGAAGCAGGAAAAGCTATTGTAGAAGCCAATGGCGGAAATTTCCAAATTGATAACTACCAAGATTTAGCTGTAATTCGTTTTGCCGATATACTCTTGATGGCTTCAGAACTTAATTTGGGAACTAATGATGGTTTTGCTCAAACCTGTCTTGACCGAGTGCGTGACCGTGCTTATCAAAACGCAACTCATCGTGTGACTGTTTCCAAAACAGTAATTATGGAGGAGCGTCGTTTAGAGTTGGCTCTTGAAGGACAACGTTATTTTGACTTGATCAGACAAGGAACATCTGTGGCCAAAGCGGCTATTGACAATGTAGCTACTGATTCTCAGTTTAATATTACTTTTAGAACTGAAACATTGGGCTGGTTCCCGCTGTCTCAATCTCAAATCGTACTTTCAAACGGAGCGATGACACAAAACCCTGGTTGGTAATTTTAACTAATAAAAAAAAGAAACTATGAAACGTAAACTATATATACTTGTAGCTGCAATAGCTCTAGGATCGATTTTTTCCTGTGAGCCTATAGAAGATCGTGATAGCCTTCCGGGAGTATCATTAACTCCAGAAACGCTTAAATTTTCGGTAGTACAAAATCCACAGAAAAACAACGAAGTAAAATTGACAAATTTAGATCCTACGGTTATTCCGTATTGGTCTTATTCTGATTCAAAAGGAGAAATTGGGCATTTTAATACAAATGAACAAACAGTTTTCTTTCCATTTGCAGGAAACTACACGGTTAATTTTACCGCTTTTACTCCTGGAGGAGCAGTTTATGCGAATCCTGTAAATATAAAAGTTGACCAAAATGATTCATCTTTTTTTAGCGATCCTAAATGGGCAAAATTGACCAATGGAGAAGCAGGAAAAACTTGGGTATTAGACATGAGTGACCCTATTGCTTGGGCGGCTCTGAATTTTGCAGGTCCAGCTCCTTACTCAGGAGATTGGTGGTGGATTCCTGGATCATATCAAAGCTGGTCTATGGAGAACAAAAATTGGGGAGAAATGACTTTTGACCTTAATGGAGGCTATAATGTTAAAGTGGTACAGACAGCTCTTAATAGTATGGATCAAACTACAAAAACAGGAGTTTTTACTTATGATATTGCCAAAGATGCAATGATTTTCAGTGGAGGACCAGAATTGCTTTATGGAGGGGATTATTATCCAGATGTAAGCAACTGGACAACTATCAAAGTAATCGAAATTAATGACACTCAAATGCGATTATCAGTAGTTAGAGATCAAAGTAGAAGTGGGGAAGGTAATTGCCAAATTATTTTTAATTATAAAGTAAAACCTGCTGCAAACTAGATTATTGGTTGGATTAAAGAATTAGGTTAATAGAGTTTTTTGGTTTTGAAATGGGTTAGATATCAAGAGTTAGGGTTCATAGACTACTCTTGATAGCAATCCCAAAATAACAGGGATTTGTTTTAAAATTTTAAAAAAAACGTATAGCCGAAAAGTAATAATATAATGTATCGGTAAGTGGTGTTATTTGTACACTTATCGATACATTTATAATACTTTAAATACCATTATAATTTTAAGAAAAATGAAAAAGTTAAGCAATTTTATACAAGTGTTGGCACTGTTGGGAATTACAATTCTGGTGATGTCCTATACTGGGAAAGAAAAGGAAACTATTTCCAATTCTAGAAAAGTGGGATTCAATTCAGGTTGGAGTTTTCATTTGAACGACAGTATAAAAGATAAAGATACAATCAACAGTTCTACAACTTGGAGAACATTAAACTT
>DATEOV010000420.1:0-3554 GCA_035273645.1 Flavobacterium sp.
AATGGCCCTTCCGGCTTATCAGCAACAGCTACTCCAATTTTTTGAGCCGCAGTAAAATAGAAATAATATTTATAAGTGTTTCCAACTTTTTTCTCAGTAATACAAGGAGCCCAAGCATTTTTCTTTGCCCAACTTACATCCTTTTCAATATCCAGAATAATTCCTTCATCAGTCCAATTCACTAAATCAGGCGAAGAAAATGTTTTGAAATAAGTCCCTGACCAGCCGTCAAATCCATCGCTTGTTGGATAGATATAATATTTAGATGTTTTTTCAGAATACATAACATCTGGATCAGCATAGAAACCGTTCAAAGCAGGATTATTATCAATTGAAGCTGTAACCGACCAAGTTTCTTTTGGTTGTCCTTCTATTGAAACTGTATATTTCACAGGCCCTTTTGTAAAATCCTGAGCTGTCTTTGGCTCAACAGTAACACCTGAAAATTTTGTAAAATCAGGTTTGAATGACGCTAGATTTGTCCCCCATTTCACAGGCAGATGAACTTGTTTTGCAGTATCATCTGCTTTAATATTAGTTTTCTTAACTTCTTTTGAATCAGAAGAACTCATAATATCCTTGGCACTTCCCCATTTGCTTTCCAATCGTGCCAATTCATTTGCAGTTATTGGCATAACCGTACCATGGCGCGGATGAAAATTCATCGAAACAGCATTATCAATTACTGAGAAATTTTCTAAATCATTGGTTCTTGTAAACTGATATTTTCCTTTGGTATAAAGATCATACATCAAGATATAATCTTTGGAATTGTTCAATTTGAAAACTCCAGCGCCTTCTACAGGATATTTCGTCTGCTGCACATATTTGTCTTTCAACACATAACCTTCGATAAGTTTATCAGAAACGGCAACTTTTATGCCTGCTCCCGATCCTTCGGTTTTGAAAAACAAATGATATCTATTGTCTTTGAAAATAATTTCTCCATCAATGCAGGCACCATTTGTCGGACTAAAAAACAATTGTTTAGGCTCCGTTTCCAAATCGGTAAAATCAGCATTGGCATAAGCGTAATAAATTTTATCAATATCGTTTCCATGCTGCATTGACCAATAAATCATATACTTCCCTTTTTTAGCATCGTATATGGTTTGTGGCGCCCAAACTCTTTTTAGATTTTCTTGGTTCTGATATTTTTTCTGAATATTAATAACTGTTGAAGTCCAGTTTACTAAATCGGTAGATTTCAACAAAACCATGGCTCTATTAGAATCCCAGCCTTTGTCCGAAACCATATCGGTAGCTACCATGTAAAATGTTTTCCCATCTGCTCCGCGCAAAATGTGCGGATCACGCACGCCTCCAGTGGAACTGATCTTCTTAGAATCGATTACCGGCTGATTGTTGTTTAATGCTCTAAAATTGTAGCCGTCATTGCTTACCGCAAAACGAATCGCTTCTTCATTACCAGAATTTCCAGTAAAATAAGCAAATAAATAAGCTGTAGTTTTTATTTTGGAAGCCTGTTGTGCATTAGCAATTCCTAAAGAAATCAGTGCCAATAATAAAACAATGTATGGGTGTAGATTTCTTTTTTTAGGAGCTATTTTCGAATTATAGTTCATACTTTTTAAAATAAGATTAGCTATTTAGATACTTTGACAATTTTGTACAAACCAGCTCCGTGATTATTAATTTCAGGAGCAAACTCTCCCGAAAATTTCCCAATTACTTTTCCTGACCATAAATCAGTAATCGTATATTCATCAGGAAGTCCAATATTTTTCAGGTTTACAGAAATTTTCGCGCTAGGCGGTGGTGCTGCTCCCGAAGGGTTTTCTGTGAATACAAAAAACTTCACTGATGCTCCGGTATTTTGCGAAACACAAGCTTCATCCAATCCAACAGTTGCCTTGAAATTAGTATAGCCTTCTGGTACATCAAATTCTATAATGGAGTTGGAATGAGTACCAATCCCATCATCATACTTAACCTTATTTACGATAAGTGCATTACCTGAGACACTTTGGTTAACCTTTACTTTTTCCCAGCCCGATGTTGCTTTTACCCACTTTAAACCAGTGAGTTTAATAGATTCTTTACCGTTATAAAGTGTTGGTTCAATCCAGTTGGCGTGATCCCAATCGGTTTTGTCGCCACCATCGTTTACTACCAAATACAGTTTTTTAGCTCCCGAAATATTCACATCAACCTTGGTACTTTGACCAGGAGTAGTTTTAGTAATTAATCCGCTGTTCCAAAGCGCTTTTTCTTCGGTTACCAAATGCTGATCGGCCGTGTTGAAAACTGCCAAATATTTAGCTCTAGTTCCTGGCTCATCAGCAATCCAAGCCGCTTTGTCTTTATCTGTAAAAAGAGGTTTATTATTGGTGTTTTCGTTAAGAACCTTTAGGACATTTTTATTCGTTAATAAAGAAAGTGTGAAAGGATCATTATCGGGGAGATTCCCTCCAAACATTAACGGTGACTTAAAAATTGTCCATAAGGTCATTAAAGTATATTGTTCATCTTTACTAAAAGCAGTCATGCGAGGTTCTCCTCTTTCTGCTCTAATTCCAATACGACCCATTGGCAGCATATCGCCATCAGGATAAGCTCCAAAAGAACGCCATGCATTCCAACGCTCAAATACTTCGAAATGATCTTTTAATTGTTCCCAACTATCCCAAAAATCACCAACAGTACGCCACATATTTGCGTTCTTTTGAACGTGGTCAGCATGTGCAATAGGAGTTTCGCCAGGAGATGTGCTCAATACAATTTTGCGACCAGTACGATCAATGGCTTTGCGGATCATATCGATTTCGCCTTCGAAATAAATAGGCGAAGAAAGATCATCTATCTTAATAAAATCAAGTCCCCAAGAAGCATATAATTCGAAAAGAGAATTATAATATTCCTGAGCTCCCGGTTTTTCTGGAAGTATAGTGTACATATCTCGCAACCAGCTGCATTGATCTTTATCCGAATAAATATCTCTTGCGGTCAGCTTAGTTCCTTTGATAGGAATGTTTTGTTTTACGGCAATTACCGGAATACCTCTCATGATGTGGATTCCAAATTTCAATCCTTTTTTATGAAGATAATCTGCCAGTGGCTTAAAGCCTTTTCCTCCTGCAGCAGAAGGAAAACGATTTACGGCAGGCATAAATCTCCCAAACTCATCAATCACATAATCAGGGTCTTTTTCATTGTATCCGTGTGCTTTGTCATTACCAACATACCAACGTATATCGACTATGATATAATCCCAACCATACGGTTTCAAATGTTTAGCCATATAATCGGCATTAGCTTTTACCTCTGCTTCTGTAACTGTCGGGCCAAAACAGTCCCAGCTGTTCCATCCCATAGGTGGAGTTGATGCCCAGCTATGAAAGTCTTTATTCGTTTGTGACTGAATACTATTCGTCAGCAAAGAAAAAAACAAAACAGATACTATCGTTTTATGAAATTTATATCTCATTATAAGTGTATTTTTAAATTCTAATTGTCTAAAATTTCAAACAGCTAATTATTGTTGCAGCTCGCCAACAAAAGTGACAACTGATTTTGCAGGAATTAATACCGCA
>DATEOV010000421.1:0-5911 GCA_035273645.1 Flavobacterium sp.
TGAATTCGTATTTATATGCCGAAAAAAACTATCTGAGTAAGATGGCTCAGGTTTTAAAACAACCGGAAGAATCCAAAAAATGGCAAGAAGAAGGTGTTGCATTAAAAACAAAAATTCAAAATCAATTTTGGGATGCCAGCACTGGTTGGTTTTATGACACTTCCATTGATGGAAAATCTCTTGTGAAAGTGATGGGTTGTGAAGGCTATATTCCGCTATGGGCAGAAGTTGCCACTGCTGAACAAGCCAAGATGATTAAAGAGAATATGCTTGATCCAGTTACTTTCAATACGTTTATTCCTTTGCCAACATTGGCTGCCAATCATCCAAAATTCAAACCTGAAGGTGGTTATTGGAGAGGCCCTATTTGGCTTGATCAAAGTCAATTTGCCATAAATGGATTAGAAAAATATGGCTATATCTCCGAGGCAAATCAATTGGCTCACAAACTCATTTACAATGCCGATGGTGTCTTAGGAAAAGGAGAAGCCATTCGTGAAAACTATCAACCTATAACAGGAAAAGGATTGGAATCTTATAATTTCAGCTGGTCGGCGGCGCATTATATGATGCTTCTTTTAAAAGATTAAAACATAAAATTCTTTTCTAAAATTGAAACCCTATTTAAAAAACTAAACATGAACAAGCCAATTTCCTTTATTACTAGATCATTATTCACATTCTTACTTATACTAACTTGCTATTCATTTCCTGTATTCGCGCAAGAAATAAAAGGTTCCTCTTCGGATAAAAAAAGCCCGCAACGTTTTTTTTCAAAACCCGATTTAATGCAAATTGGAGTTTATTATTATCCCGAGCAATGGCCAAAAGAACAATGGGAACGCGACTTGAATAACATCAAAAAATTAGGATTTGAATTTACTCATTTTGCTGAGTTTGCCTGGAGTTTTATGGAACCCGAAGAAGGAAAATACGATTTTAAATGGCTTGATGAATCTTTGGCTTTAGCCGAAAAAGCAGGTTTGAAAGTCATTCTTTGTACGCCAACTCCAACTCCACCAGCCTGGATGGGAGAAAAATATCCCGAGATTTATTTGGTGGATGCAACAGGCCGTCGTAGAGAACACGGAAACAGAGCTAATCAATCGGTTTCTAATGAAAAATACCGAGAGTTTATAGCCAAAATTGTTACGGAACTTGGAAAAAGATACGGAAAAAACAAAAACGTGATAGGTTGGCAAGTAGATAACGAACCTGGAGCACCCGAGGATTTTAGTCCATCGGCGCAAAAAGCATTTAGAAATTGGCTTAAAAACAAATACGGAACAATCGAAAAACTGAATACAGAATGGGTGACCAGTTTCTGGAGTATACGTTATAATAATTTTGAGCAAATAGCCATTCCGAATGCAGAAATCTATAATGAAGACAAATTGAGTCCGCACGCAGTCTTAGATTTTAAACGATTTACGGCTGATTCTCAAGCGGAGTATTTGAACGTACAAGCTGAAATTCTTAGAAAATACATCGATCCAAAACAATGGATTACGACTAATTATACCAATGTTGTTTATGGTGCAGATCCCCGAAGAACTGACAAAATGGATTTTATAACCTACACCATGTACCCGGTTAGTGGTCAAAATCCTTTGGGAGGCAATAGTTTTAGAATGGGTTCTCCAACAAAAATATCGGAAGCCAATGATTATTATCGTTCTATAAATGGCGTAACGGGCGTTATGGAAATGCAACCTGGACAAGTAAACTGGGCTTCCATTAATCCGCAATTGTTACCCGGAACCGTTCACATGTGGCTATCACAAGCTTTTGGTGGTGGTTGTTCCTTTTCTTGCACCTACCGTTACAGGCATCCGCTTGGGAGTAGCGAGATGTATCATGACGGAATCGTAGGAACCGATGGCGTAACACTTTCTTCTGGAGGAAAAGAATTTGTACAATCCATTGCCGATATGAAATTACTGCGCAAGGAATACAATCCAAAAGCAGTAATTCCGAAAGAAATTGCCCTGAGAAAAACCGCTTTTTTATGGAGTCATGAAAACCTTTGGGATTTGGAAAATCAAAAACAGACCGAATTTTGGAATACTTGGAAACACAGAAATACTTACACAACAGCCATAAAATCTACTGGTGCTCCAATGGATTTTGTAACTGAGGAGGATGATTTTTCTGCCTATCCGTTTATGGTCGCACCAGCCTATCAGCTTATTGATCAAAAATTGGTGGACAAATGGACGAAATATGTAGAAAACGGAGGAAATTTAATCTTGACCTGTCGTACGGGGCAAAAAGATAAAAACGGGCATTTTTTTGAAGCCAATTGGAATGCCCCAATTGTTCCGTTAATAGGTGCCGATGTGGAGTTTTTCGATATGCTGGCAGCCAACGTGAATGGTACCATAAAAGCAGGAGACAATACCTATGAATGGAACACTTGGGCTGATGTATTAAAACCAAAACCCGGAACTGAAGTTTTGGCAACCTATTCAGATCAGTTTTACAAAGACAAAGCAGCGGCTGTTACCAGAAAATTAGGAAAAGGAACCATTACTTACATTGGTGTAGAAAGCAAAGATGGAAAATTGGAAAGACAAATTGTTCGTTCCGTTTATGAAAGAGCCAAAATCTCAATAGAAGATTTGCCAAAAGGAGTATTTATAGAATGGAGAGATGGATTTTTCGTAGGAGTCAATTACACAAACGATCCCATAAATTTACCAATTCCCCAAGGCAGCAAAATTTTGGTGGGAGAGAATCCGTTACAGCCTGCACAAGCTATTATTTGGAAATAAAAAGTCACGACACAAAAAATATTTTAATACAACAGAACGATGAAATGCACTGAGACCCACATTCAACAATTAGCAAAAGAACATTACGGATTATCCGTTACCGCAAAAATGTTAAATGGTTATGATGAGTTGAATTATTTACTAACCGATACCAATAACAAACGATTTATATTAAAAGTTTCCGATGATATACAACCTTATCCTTTTTTGGATGCACAGGTTAAAATCATTAAACATTTATCGAATAGTCCTTTAGCGTCAAAATTTCAGCAGTTTTGCATCAATAAACAAGGAGATGAATTAACTCCCATTATAGAAGACGGGAAAAAATATTACTTGCGCATCCTAAGTTTTCTTGAAGGTAGTTTTTGGGTTGAAAAGGCAAATAAATCAATACGTTTATATCTGGATTTAGGCCGTTTTATGGGAACCATGGATCAATCGCTTCAGGATTTTTCACACACTGCCATGCACCGTCAATACACTTGGGACATTAGCAGAGCCAGTGACGCAAATGATAAATTGAAGTATATAAAAAATCATGAGAAAAGAAGAATAGCCAGTTATTTTCTTTTGCAATTTGATACCGAAGTGCTTCCGCAAATACACAGCTTGCGACATGCTTATGTCCATAATGATGCCAATGATTACAACATATTGGTAGATGAAACCAATGTAACCGGTCTAATTGATTTTGGCGACATGGTTTATACCGCTTTAATTAATAATCTTGCAGTAGCTTGCACGTATGCAATGCTAGCAAATGAAGATCCGCTTACAGCAGCTTCATTAGTTGTCAAAGGATATCATGAATCCTATCCGCTTACCATTCAAGAATTGGATTTATTGTATTATTTAATTGCCGGAAGATTGTGCATCAGCGTAACCCAATCTGCATACAATGGTTCATTAGACACTAATAACGAACATCATTTTATAACCGAAAAACCAGCTTGGGATTTATTATATAAGCTTATCAAAATCAATCCTATCAAAGCGCAAGATACTTTTAGAAAAGCTTGCGGTTTCGAGGGAGTAATTAACGATGGTGATTATTCGGATTTATTACAAAAGCGTCAAAAAAACGTGGGCAGAAATCTAAGTATTGGTTATAAAGAAAACCTAAAAATTGTAAAAGGTGCACTTCAATATTTATATGATGATAAAGGAAGAACCTTTGTGGATTGTGTAAATAACCCTTCACATGTGGGGCATTGCCATCCTGTTGTAGTTCGCAGAATGCAAAAACAAATTGCGACTCTTAATACCAATACTCGATACTTAAACGACACCATTCTAGAATATGCCGAAAAACTCACAGCCACTTTACCACCAGCTTTAAGCGTTTGTTATTTTGTGAATTCGGGAAGTGAAGCCAATGATTTGGCGATACGAATGAGCCGTCATTTCACCAAACAAAAAGACATTATTGTTCTGGATCATGCCTATCACGGAACCTCAACGGTGGCTATGGAAATGAGTCCCTATAAATTTGACAGCAAAGGAGGTTCTGGAAAAATGCCTTGGATACACAAAGCAATAAACCCAGATCTTTACAGAGGCCCTTTTAAATACGGGGATGAAAATGCAGGCGAAAAATACGCTGCCGATGTGCAACGCATTATTGAAGATTTAGAGAAAGAAGGCAAAGCACCCGCTGTATTTATTTGCGAAACATTGTTGGGTGTTGGCGGACAAATTCCGTTGCCCAAAAATTACCTAAAAACTGTTTACAATCATGTCAAAAAAGCAGGAGGGATTTGCATTGCTGATGAAGTACAGGTTGGTTTTGGTAGAGTTGGAGATGCATTTTGGGGATTTGAACTTCAGGATGTTGTTCCGGATATTGTTGTATTAGGGAAACCAATTGGCAACGGACATCCATTGGCCGCTGTAATTGTAACCAATGAAATAGCCGATGCTTTTAATAACGGTTTGGAATATTTCAATACTTTTGGCGGCAATCCAGTATCTATGACTGCGGGTCTGGCGGTTTTGGATGTGATTCAGGAAGAAGAAATGCAGGAACATGCCAAAGAAGTTGGGAATCACTTGATGGATGGATTAAGAGAATTAATGCAAAAACACCCAATCATTAGCGACGTTCGTGGACATGGTCTATTCATAGGTGCCGAAATCGTGAAAGACAGAATAACGATGGAACCCGCTCTTCCGGAAATTGATATTGTTGTCGAAAAAATGAAAGAAAAAGGATATTTGCTAAGTACTGATGGCCCTTTGCATAACGTATTAAAAATAAAGCCACCAATGCCTTTCAATAAACAAAACGCGAATGAAATGGTACAATTATTAGATGTAATTTTAAGTGAAATAAAAAGTCAACAATAGTTCAACCCCTTTTACATACACACCAATTATGAAAAACGGAATAGGCGGATCTACCGCACAAATTGAATTGGATAAAATAGCCAATAGAACCCAAGGCATTCAGCCCATACAGTTGGGAGAATATCAAGCTCGAATAAAAAAAGCGTCTCAATTAATGATCGACTTAGACATTAAAGCCGTTTATCTTAATGCGGGAACCAACTTGTATTATTTTACGGGGACCAAATGGAATGCTTCCGAAAGAATGGTTGGAGCTTTACTGTATGCCGATGGAAGCCTGGAATACATTGTTCCAAAATTTGAAGAGGGAACTTTTAAAAAATATCAAAAAATAGAAGCCCCCATAAATTGTTGGGAAGAACATGAATCTCCTTATACTTTATTAGGTAATTTATTGAAGAGCAAAAAAATTACCAAAGGAACTATTGCATTAGATGAATCGGCAGCATATTTTTTAATAGATGGTGTCTCTAAAACAAATCCTTCGTACACTTTTATCAACGCACAACCGATAACAACGGGCTGTAGAATTCAAAAATCGGAGAATGAAATTGCCATTATTCAAAGAGCTAAAGACATTACCATGGAAGTACACCGTGCCGTGGCTCACATCCTACGTCCAGGGATTAGTGTAAAAGAAGTCACGGAATTTATAAACAATGCTCACATAAAAGCGGGAATCCCTTCTGGATCCTATTTTTGCATCGTTTTGTTCTCGGATGATTCACAGTATCCGCATGGTGTGACTATTCCTCAGGATTTAAAAGAAAATGACATTGTTTTGATAG
>DATEOV010000422.1:0-4299 GCA_035273645.1 Flavobacterium sp.
ATAATTTATTATCTTTTATTTCCCATATAACCATCATATGAGCCAAAAACATTTCTTCTCTTGGGTTTTCTATCGTTTTGGCATAATGATCAAAACGAACAGAAACGATATTACCTTCTTCGACAATATGACTAATTCTAGCTTTGGTACGAACATAAGCTCTACTTATTTCACCAGTCATACTTAATATTTCTTCATAATTCCTTTGAATAAATCCTTTGCTACTATTCCAATCCAAAATACATTCTGGATGTAAATATTCTTTCATTATATCTGTGTTAATGAAGGCATCTGATTTATAAAAACTTTTTACAATTTCTTTAGCAGACATATTATTTTAGTTTTTTTAAAATTTCGGGAATTTTTTTAATATTTGCCAATTGCTTCAATTTTTCTCTTGATTCTTCAATTGGAGTACCAAAATAGCTTTTACCACCATCTACTGATTTTGTAACACCTGTTTGCCCAAGTATTACTGCATTTGCTCCTATAGTAATGCCGCTTGTTGTTCCCACTTGTCCCCAAATGGTAACTTCATCTTCTATAATTACACAACCTGCAATACCAGTTTGTGAAGCTATTAAACATTTTTTTCCAATTACGGTGTCGTGCCCAACATGTACCTGATTATCAATTTTGGTGCCTTCTCCAATAGTTGTATCACCAGTAACTCCTTTGTCAATCGTACAAAGAGCTCCAATTCCAACATTGTTCTTAATTACAACTCGACCTCCTGAAAGTAATTGATCAAAACCATCTGGTCTTTTTTTATAATAAAAAGCATCGGCTCCAAGAACAGTGCCCGAATGGATAATGACATTATCCCCTATTATTGTATGGTCATAAATGGCAACATTAGCATGTATCAAACAGTTTTCTCCAATAACAACGTTATTTCCAATGAAAGAATTTGGCTGAATCATAGTTCCTTTTCCAATTTTTGCGGAAGCGGAAATAGAAATATTAGATTGCACAAAAGGCATGAAATGTTTTGTCAATACGTTAAAATCTCTAAAGGGATCATCTGAAATCAACAAAGCTTTTCCATCTGGACAATCTACTTTCTTGTTGATTAAAACAATTGTAGCAGCAGATTGTAGTGCTTTATCGTAATATTTTGGATGATCTACAAAAACGATGTCTCCAGATTCTACAACATGAATTTCATTCATACCATAAACTGGAAACAAAGCATCACCAACAAACTCACATTGAAGTAAATTTGCTATTTCTTGTAGAGAATAAACTTTTGGTAATTTCATATAAAAAGTATTCAGAAATCAGTGTTTAGTGTTCAGTTTGGAATCAAAATGAACACTAAACAGAGAGAACTATGCTTTAACACGTTCCATATAAGAACCTGATGCAGTATCGATTTTAATTTTATCTCCTTCGTTAATAAATAAAGGCACATTTACAGTTGCTCCAGTTTCAACGGTAGCTGATTTAGTAGCATTTGTAGCTGTGTTCCCTTTTATACCAGGTTCGGCATAAGTAACTTCAAGGATTACAGATGCTGGCATATCTACCGAAAGAGGTAAATCTGTCTCAGTATTGATACTTACCATAACATTTTCTCCTTCTTTTAATAAATCTGGAGAATCAAGAATGCTTTTATTCAAAGAGATTTGTTCAAAAGTCTCTACATTCATGAAATGAAACAAATCACCTTCAGGATATAAAAATTGAAATTTATGGTTTTCAACTCTAACTTCATCTATTTTATGTCCAGCAGAAAAAGTATTGTCTAATACTTTACCATTACTCAAACTTCTTAATTTTGTTCTTACAAATGCTGGTCCTTTTCCTGGTTTCACATGAAGAAATTCAATGATTTTGTAAATATCATTGTTGTATTTGATGCACAATCCGTTTTTAATATCTGATGTAGATGCCATTTTTTTTTGTTTTATTTAATTTTTGTTTAATCGTTAAACCGTTTATTTGTTTTTCACCTAAACGATTAACAAATAAACAATTGAACTTTTATTTAGTAATTTCCAGAATAACCTTTCATTACACCTCTTGAAGAGTTTCTAATAAAATCAATGATTTCATCGCGCTCAGGTGTTGCTTCCATTTCTGCTTCAATAATATCAATTGCTTGAGTTGTATTGTAATTTTTTTGGTAAAGAATTCTATATATTTCTTGAATTTCTCTAATTTTTTCAGTTGTAAAACCTCTTCTTCTTAAACCAACTGAATTGATTCCCACATAAGATAAAGGTTCTTTTGCCGCTTTGGTAAATGGAGGAACATCTTTTCTAACTAAAGATCCACCTGAAACCATTGCATGATCACCAATATTGATAAATTGGTGAATGGCTGCCAATCCACCTATAACTGCATATTTACCTACGATTACGTGTCCAGCGAGAGCAACACCATTTACGATTATGGCATTATCTCCAATATGACAATCGTGAGCAATATGGGCAGTAGCCATTACTAGGCAATTATTTCCCAATGTGGTTTGACCTGAAGCTATAGTTCCTCTATTGATCGTAACACATTCTCTAATAGTACAATTATCTCCAATGATTGCAAGAGAATCTTCTCCTCCAAATTTTAAATCTTGGGGTACAGCAGCAATTACAGCTCCTGGAAAAATATTACAATTTTTACCAATTCTTGCTCCCTCCATTATTGTTACATTAGAACCTATCCAAGTTCCATCACCAATAACTACATTGTTATGGATGGTTGTAAAAGGTTCAATTACAACGTTTTTGGCGATTTTCGCACCTGGATGAACGTATGCTAACGGTTGATTCATCTACTATTTTTTAAATTAATTAATATAACTAACGCTTTCTTCGTTAAAAGCAATTAATCAAAATTTATTGTTTTCTTGCAATTTGTGCCATTAATTCGGCTTGCGCAACCAATCGCCCATTTGCATAAGCATTGGCTTGCATGTGACAGATACCTCTTCTTATTGGGGTAATCAAATCGCATTTGAATATAAGTGTATCTCCAGGCAAAACTTTTTGCTTAAATTTTACATTATCGATTTTCATAAAGAATGTCAAATAATTTTCAGGATCTGGAACAGTGCTTAAAACTAATATCCCACCTGTTTGTGCCATTGCTTCAACAATTAAAACTCCTGGCATTACTGGTGCATTAGGAAAATGTCCAACGAAAAAACTTTCGTTCATTGTAACATTTTTCATTCCTACAACATGACTATCCGACATTTCGATGATTCTGTCAATCAACAAAAATGGAGGTCTATGAGGTAACATCGCCATAATTTTATGGATGTCCATTAATGGCTCTTGGTTTAAATCATAAGTGGGAACATAATTTCTTTGTTCACTTTTGATGATTTTGGCCATTTTTTTAGCAAATTGAGTATTTACATAATGCCCAGGTTTGTTGGCGATTATTTTTCCTTGAATTTTAGTTCCAATTAAAGCTAAATCTCCAATTACGTCAAGCAATTTATGTCTTGCAGCCTCATTTGGATAATGTAAAGTCAGATTGTCTAAAATTCCATTTGGTTTTACCGTAATTTCATCTTTACCAAAGGCTTTCTTCAAACTTTCCATTGTAGATTCAGAAATGTCTTTATCTACATAAACGATAGCATTGTTTAAATCTCCTCCTTTAATCAAGCCATTTTCCAATAACGCTTCTAATTCATGTAAAAAGCTAAAAGTTCTGGCATTCGAAATTTCAGTTTTGAAATCTCCGATAGTTTTTAAAGTGGCATTTTGTGTGCCTAATATTTTTGTCCCAAAATCAACCATTGTAGTAACACTATAATGATCACTTGGCATAACCATGATTTCACTTCCAGAAGCTTCATCAGTAAAAGAAATAACTTCTTTTACAACATATACGTTTCGGTTTAATTCTTGCTCAACAATACCTGCTTCCTCAACGGCTTCCATGAAAAACTTAGAAGAACCATCCATAATTGGAAGTTCAGAAGCATCTAACTCAATAATGATATTATCCAAGTCACAACCCATTAAAGCAGCCAAAACATGTTCTGGAGTTTGAATTTTGACACCTAATTTTTCTAAATTAGTACCACGTTGTGTATTGACTACATAATTAGCATCAGCCTCAATAACAGGATGACCTTCAAGGTCGACACGAACAAATGTAAAGCCATTATTTACTGGAGCAGGTTTAAAAGTCATTTTAACTTCTTTTCCAGTATGTAATCCAACTCCCGTTAGCGAAATTTCTGTTTTGATGGTCTTCTGTTTAACCATTGTTTCCATTTTTTTGGTTTAATATTTGTTTTTTTAACTCTTCTATTTCTTTTACCAATTTTGGTAGATT
>DATEOV010000423.1:0-6464 GCA_035273645.1 Flavobacterium sp.
TTTGACGGCCAATATTCGAACCAATGCTACATGGATCGAACAAGAGAAGCGTATTTTTCATTCAAGAAAATAAAAGAAACTACAGATAACGTTTATCAATCTTGGAAAAGCATCGTGATGCATTTGCCTTATGCTTTTCAAGGACGCAGAATGTTATCCGAGATTTATGCTTTGGATGCTTCAACTCCAGTTTTAAATGGTGGAGAAAATGCTTCGGAATATCAGAACAAACTGAAAGAAATCAGCAAATCTGATGATTATAAAACATTTGTTTCGGAAAAATTACAGCCTGCAGAATTAGCTTCTTCGTTAATCGGAAATTTATATACTGGTTCCATTTTCATGGGATTACTTTCTACTTTGGCACATTTCTATGACAACAAAAAAGAAATTGCTTCTGAAAAATTCGGTTTTCTGGCTTACGGAAGTGGTTCTAAATCCAAGGTTTTTGAAGGAACTATTCAACCGGAATGGAAATCGGCCATAAGCAATGTTGCGCTTTTTGAAACGCTTGAAAACAGTTTTGAAATCGATTTTGAAACTTATGAAAAATTACACAAAAAGGAACAAAAGCAAAGCATCCAAGAACCTATAAACGAATGGGTTTTGGATCGAATAGAAACAGAAATTCCAAATCTAATTGGAGCCCGCTATTACAAATGGGTTGATTAATACAGATATTGACAATGCAAAAAGAGCCACGAAAGATATAAATCCATTCGCGGCTCTTTTGCTTTAACTAAACTTAGCTATATATTCTTGAACCGTAGCGTCGGTTTTTTCATTTCTAACTTTTTGTTCCAAATGAATTGGAGGCGAAGCTCTCTCTAAACAATTTTGTACCGAGCAAGTTTCACAAGTCACCCCAACTAATTGTCTTTGCACCGAATTGCCCTCAATAAATTTAAACTTTTTCTTAATGGAAGGTGTTATCAAAATTCCAACCGAAATACTTCGCAAACAATTTTTCTTAAAAGGATCTGGAGTAGCCGATGAAAAAACGAGATATTCATTGTTACTGTTTTCATAACGCGAAATCTGCGCGTCAAAAAAGTGCTCTTTCTTTTGCTTCAAAGACTCCACTATTGTTTTTATAGACACCCATCTTCTGCAATAATGCTCATTCATTTCATTAGCATGCGGTTCCTGCTGATTCGTAATATGCAATTCTTTTTTTATTTGATAAGTATCAGTTCCAATCTCATGAGATAAACGAAGAAAAAATAGATTCTTTATCTGAAAATCTTTCGGCAAAATATTAGTCAGTCGCTGATAAAATGATTCTGGGGAAACCGTAAATTTATTCATCAACTGAATCATTTCTTGTGGTTTTGGATCAGTCTTTGACAAAAACAAATTCAACTCATTTATTAATCGTTCTCTTGGAATAAGTAATGCTCCTGCAAAATAAGACGCATAAAAATTATTAAGGACTTGATCAAAATTATCAAACTTAATCCAACTAAACGTGAATAGTCTTTCTTTGATTTCGAGAAAATTATAGGCAATTTCTTTGGCAAAAATAAATGCTTTTTGAGAATCATCTATACCAATCGAAAGTAGTAATGTCTTGCTTTTTGGAACAAAAATAGATCTCAAATCACCCAATTCTTCTTGCTCAGAAAAAACAATTTCTTTTATGGTGTAACCATATTCTTCAATCAATATCGCAGACAATTCATCTATAGAAATAATGGCTTCTCCATCAATATGAAATGCTTTGCAAAACAACAATACTTTTTCTTCAAGCTCCTCAAAGTAATTATTATGCGCTTCTTGATAAGAACGCAATGAGGCCAAGAAAAAACTTTCTCTTGTTAGATTATAATGCTGCGCTATTTCAATAATGGTACTGATAAAGGCATTGACCTTGGCAGGAGCATTGGCGATAATATCAATTAAATCGGCCTCTTGAATACCAAAAAGATCCAACGGAATTTCCTTTAAGATTCCTGATTTTAAAATTTCTCCAATCGGCGCAAGATTATTATCGAGTTTCAATGACACCATATGATCGTAGGTGACGTCCAATTTCTCCGCCAACAGAATGATTTTTTCCGTTTTAGGATATTTTTTCCCCTTTTCAATTTCGTTCAAATACGATTTCGAAAGCTCCGTTATTTTGGCCAAGCCAAATAATGACAAATCTTTATTTGTTCGAGCCTGCTTGAGTTTAAGCCCGAAAATCAACTTGATATATTCCTTTTCTACGTTCATAAAATCAAAGATAAACTAAAAAAAGAAAAACCTCAAAAAAAATATTTTTCAATTTTAGCGAACGTTCGCTTGTTTTGTAAAAAACTTTTTGTAGTATTGCAGTATCAAAATGAACTAGTTATGAAAAACCAGACAGAAACCATCGAGAAAAAGTTCCAAATAACAAATGGAATCACACAACAGTATCCCGAAATATTGACGGATATCGCCATTGAATTCTTAACTGAATTGCATCAAAAATTTAATAACAAAAGACTTTCGTTATTAGAAGACCGAAAACAACAACAGGTCTTATTTGATGCTGGAGCTTTACCTTGTTTCCAACCCGAAACAAGAATGATTAGAGAAAGCAATTGGGTAGCCGCAACTACTCCAAGGGATTTACTAGACCGAAGAGTAGAAATCACAGGCCCAGTGGATCGTAAAATGGTCATCAACGCACTAAATTCTGGAGCCAAAACATTTATGGCCGATTTTGAAGATAGCACTTCCCCTACTTGGAGCAATTTAATGGAAGGGCAACAAAACCTGATCGATGCCGTAAACAAAACTATAACTCTTGAAGATCCGATAAAAAATAAAAAATACGCTCTAAAAGATAAGACAGCAGTTTTAATTGTAAGACCTCGCGGATTGCATTTGAATGAAAAAAACATACTTATCGACGGTCAAGAAACTTCAGGTTCACTAGTTGATTTTGGATTATACGCTTTTCACAATCACGAGGAATTAACCAAAAACGGTACTGCTCCTTATTTCTATTTACCAAAATTGGAGCATTATCTCGAAGCAAGATGGTGGAACGAGGTTTTCGAATTTGCACAAGAATATCTGGGAGAACAAAACGGGACTTTCAAAGCAACCGTTTTGATAGAGACAATTACCGCTAGTTTTCAGCTGGATGAAATCATCTTCGAATTAAGAGACCATATCGTAGGGTTGAATTGTGGCCGATGGGATTACATTTTTTCATTCATCAAAAAATTAAGAAAAAACAAAACCTTTCTTGTTCCAAATCGCGACCAGGTAACTATGACTTCTCCTTTTATGAGTGCCTATTCACAATTGGTTATTCAAAGATGTCACAAACGAAATATACATGCAATTGGTGGAATGGCAGCACAAATTCCAATCAAGAATGATGAAGAAGCCAATAACATTGCTTTTGATAAAGTAGTAACAGACAAACGAAGAGAAGTTCAAAACGGACATGACGGAACTTGGGTAGCCCATCCTGATTTGGTTCCCTTGGCCCAATCTGTTTTTGATAAATACATGCCTACTCAAAATCAAATTCATGTAAAAAGAGAAGACGTAAATGTAGTCGAAGAAGATTTACTGGCCGTCCCAAAAGGAACCATTACCGAAGAAGGTGTTCGAAAAAACATCAGCATTTCGGTTCTCTATATTGCCTCATGGCTCAACGGACAAGGCGCTGCCGCTTTACACCATTTGATGGAAGACGCCGCAACTGCTGAAATCTCAAGATCTCAATTGTGGCAATGGCTTCAAAACGAAGTGGTTTTGGACAACAACAAAACACTTACCGAAGACTATTACCATCGTTTGGCAATGGAAGAATTTGAAAAAATCAAAAAAATTGTCGGTGATGAAAACCACGAAAAACAAAACTATCATTTGGCAGAACAACTGCTCGATACTTTAGTAGTCAATGAAAATTTTATAGAATTTCTAACCTTAATCGGATATAAACACCTGTAAACATTAATTGCAAAACGTAAAAAACCAACCAAAATAAATAACCAACAAACGCTATTAAACGAACACCATGAAAACAACCGAGACAAGAATTCAAGAATTAGTTACCGACTGGATTACAAACCCAAGATGGGAAGGAATCGAACGACCGTACACTGCCGAAGAAGTTGTAAATCTTCAAGGATCTTATCAAATTGAGCACAGCGTTGCCAGAATGGGAGCAACCAAATTATGGAACAAACTAAATTCGCAAGATTTTGTGGCAGGATTAGGAGCACTTACAGGAAACCAAGCCATTCAAGAAGTGGAAGCTGGACTGGAAGCCATTTACCTAAGCGGCTGGCAAGTTGCGGCCGATGCCAATGTTGCGGGCGAAATGTACCCTGACCAATCCTTGTATCCTGCCAACAGTGTTCCTTTGGTTGTGAAAAGAATCAACAATGCACTTTTACGCGCCGATCAAATACAAGTAGTAAACGGAACGACTGATAAAAAAGACTATTTGGTTCCAATAGTTGCCGATGCCGAAGCTGGTTTTGGAGGAAACCTAAATGCTTTCGAGTTGATGAAATCGATGATTGAATCGGGAGCTTCTGGAGTTCACTTTGAAGACCAATTGAGTTCTGCCAAAAAATGCGGACATCTTGGAGGAAAAGTTTTGGTACCTACACAAGAAGCCATCAATAAATTAATTGCCGCCAGATTGGCCGCCGATGTAATGGGGACCCCAACACTTATCGTGGCTAGAACTGATGCCGATGCTGCCAATTTATTGACCAGCGATATCGATCCAAGAGATGCAAAATTCATTACGGGAGAAAAAACTGCTGAAGGCTTCTTCTATGTAAACTGCGGAGTAGAACAAGGAATTGATCGCGGATTAAGTTATGCGCCTTATGCTGATTTGATTTGGATGGAAACTAGCAACCCTGATTTGGCCTACGCTAAACAATTTGCAGAAGCCATTCACAAAAAATTTCCTGGAAAAATGCTAGCTTACAATTGTTCGCCTTCATTCAACTGGGCGGCCAAATTATCCGTTGCCGAAATGGAAACCTTCAGAGAAGACTTGGCTGCAATGGGCTACAAATTCCAGTTCATCACTTTGGCCGGATTCCACGCCTTGAACACCAGTATGTTCGAATTATCCAAAGCTTACAAAGAAAGAGGAATGGCCGGCTATTCTGAATTGCAGGAAAGAGAATTCGCATTGCAACAACACGGTTTCAAAGCCGTAAAACACCAAGGTTTTGTTGGCACATCCTATTTTGATGCCGTTCAAAACACCGTTACCACAGGAAAATCTTCCACAACAGCTATGAAAGATTCTACCGAAGTAGCGCAGTTTTAATTATTAATACTTTTCTAAAAAGCATGGAGAAACCCTCATTTCTTCGTGCTTTTTTTATTTAAAAAACCTTTATTTTAACGCGTCCCCATAAAGAAAAGGATTTCTTGCTAGGCTTTTTCTAAATATAGCTCTCGCGAAGACGCAAAAAAAATCGGTTCTGAACTTTGCGACCTTGCGTCTTTGCGAGAAAGAATTGAAGCTTAACTTAATGACATCGGCCCCATCCTTCGCCTGGTCAAACAAGGAGTTTATTGCAAATAATTTCTATTCATCTCTAAGTTAAATTATTCCCCTTTTCCTTTTTTAGATATTACCAAAAAAGACAGAATCCCTCCCTTTAGCCCCGATAGCAGTGGAAATCCTTATAAGCCGGGGTTCGGCTTATAAGATTGAAACGAATAGCGGGACGATGCTACTAAAAATGACTAATCTTTCTGCTTCAAAACCAATAACAAAACTTCCCAGTTATTAAAATCTTAAAAAAAACTATACAAATACTAATTACATTTTTAAAGTTACTATTTTTGATGATTCAACACCTAAAATTGTTTTAAACTGAAGTTGCCACAATTTCAAATCATAAAATCAACAGAAAAGTGGCAATACCATATTCTAATAAAAATTAATAAATACAAATACGTATGAAATACCACCAAATTGACAGCGCCCTTTTTATAAAAAACAGAGCAAAATTCATGGCTCAAATGAAGCCTAATAGTGTAGCAGTATTTAATTCTAATGATATTTATCCCGTTTCTGCAGATAGTACATTGCCATTTGCACAACACCGCGATATCTTTTATTTATCCGGTGTAGACCAAGAAGAAAGCATCTTATTACTTTTCCCGGATGCTCCTTACGAAAATCAGAGAGAAATATTATTCCTAAAAGAAACTAGTGCGCACATTGCTGTTTGGGAAGGTGAAAAACTGACCAAAGACCGTGCTTTTGAAGTTTCTGGGATTAAAACCGTTTATTGGTTACAGGATTTCGAGAAAATCCTGAACGAAATGATGACGTATTCTGATATTATGTACATCAATACCAACGAACATTATCGTGCTTCTATTGAAACCGAAACTCGTGAAGCTCGTTTCATAAAATGGTGGAAAGCCAAATATCCTGCTCATCAAGTTGCAAAAAGTAATCCAATATTGCAACGCATTCGTTCTGTGAA
>DATEOV010000424.1:0-3470 GCA_035273645.1 Flavobacterium sp.
TGAGTTTCTCTGGCTTTGAGAGCAATTTGGATATAATTTTCTAGGTTTTCTTTTCCATTGGCGCGAACTAAGGAATACTCCCAAGTTTCGGGTTCATTGATTGAAATATCCAATAGATTTTCGACATCTTTTGCTTCAAGTGGACGAAGCAAAACCATTTCATCTTCGAGTGTTATATTTTGGGGGAATTGATAAATAGACATTATTATTTTTTTTACTAATTTATAAAAAAAAGACAAATCACAGTAATTTTCTAAATATGCACAGATGTCTTAGCCCAGATAGAAACGAAAAATCCACGCTGTAAAACACTAATTTTTCTTGTTATAAAAGAGCGACCAACGGAAGCTCCTTTTATGACTTAGAAAAATGGTGTTTTGTAGTGTGGAATTGTAGTGGATAGCTGGAGTAGCTCCTTAAAATGCTATTCGTTCATTTCGTCGTAACGTTCGGGTACTTGAGGATCATAAAGCGGGCATTTGAATTCGGCCATAGTATCTACGAGTAAATTCATGGTTTTGCCTTCAGTGCCGTAACAATCTATTTTGATGCTTTGTGGAGTTGTTATTATTTGAAAAGCGCCTTTACCATTGGTATTTTTCCAGCTGTTTTCATCTACTTTTTCCCAATTTGAAAAAACGGTATGAAATCTATTTAGGATTACAGTAATAGGAAGTGTTTCCAAACCTTCTACTTCTTGCTTCTCATCAATGGCTTCATACACTTCGTGATGATTTAAATAAACACCTTCCAAGTATTTCCAGAATAATAATTCGTACATTTTAAAAAGATTAAAAGATTGAAAGATTGAATAATTAAACTACTAAACAATTTCTAATACTCGAAAGTACCGTATTCACTGGTGATTGTTAGCTTTTTGGTCTCAGAGGCTTCTACTCTACCCACAATTTGCGCATCAACATTGAATGATTTTGAAATAGCGATAATGTCTTGAGCGATGGCTTCTGGTACATATATTTCCATACGATGCCCGCAGTTGAAAACTTGATACATTTCTTTCCAATCGGTTTTGGATTGCTCTTGTATCAATTGAAACAAAGGTGGCACTGGGAATAAATTGTCTTTTATGATGTGTAGATTCTGAACAAAATGTAAAATCTTTGTCTGCGCTCCTCCACTGCAATGTACCATTCCGTGAACATCTGCAGAAGTATATTTGTCTAAAATTTTCTTGATAATAGGTGCATAGGTTCTTGTTGGCGAAAGTACTAGTTGACCAGCATCTATAGGTGAATTATCAACAGCATCGGTCAATTTTACCTGACCTGAATAAATCAATTCATTAGGAACGGCTGCATCAAAACTTTCTGGATATTTGTTGGCCAAATATTTTTCGAAAACATCATGACGAGCAGAAGTAAGTCCGTTGCTTCCCATTCCTCCGTTATAACCTTTTTCATAAGTGGCTTGACCAAAAGAAGCCAATCCAACGATGACATCACCAGCTTTTATATTGGCATTATCGATTACTTTGGAACGTTTCATTCTAGCCGTTACTGTAGAATCTACGATAATTGTTCTTACTAAATCACCAACATCGGCAGTTTCTCCTCCAGTTGAATGAATTGTAACTCCAAACGAATCCAATTCTTTTATCAGTTCTTCGGTTCCATTAATAATGGCAGATAAAACTTCGCCAGGAATTACATTTTTATTTCTTCCAATAGTCGAAGAAAGTAAAATATTATCGGTTGCTCCTACACACAATAAGTCGTCAATATTCATTATTAAGGCATCTTGAGCGATTCCTTTCCAAACCGAAATATCTCCTGTTTCTTTCCAATACATATAGGCCAATGATGATTTTGTCCCTGCACCATCTGCGTGCATAATCAGGCAATAGTCTTCGTCCTGTGTTAAATAATCAGGAACAATTTTACAAAATGCTTGAGGGAATAAACCTTTGTCTATATTTTTAATGGCGTTATGCACATCTTCCTTGGATGCCGAAACACCACGTTGTGCATATCTTTTTGAAGTATCTGAACTCATTTTTTTAGTTGTGTGTATGTTGGGCAAAGATAATTTTAATGTAACAATTATACAATTAAATTTCAAGGTCAAAACTGAGTCCAATTTCAAAGGCTATAGCAATGATAATATCGAAATTCAAAATCTAAAATTCTCCCCCCGAATTGGCAATAATTTCAATTTCTACACGACGATTTGCTTCCCGTTCTGCTTCTGTTTTTTCGGGTAAAGCATATAATGGTTTCGAACTGCCAAATCCAATAAAAGTCATTCTGCTTTTATCAATACCGTTGTATTCCAAAAATTTGCAAATGGCTTTGGCTCGTTGAGTACTTAAATCCCTAATATCTTTCTTAACACAACAAATATGTCCTTGAATTTGTATTTTTAAATCTGGGCAGTTTTGCATAACTGTCAGCAATTCGAACATTACTGATCTGGATTGTGGCATTATCGCAAAAGTATCGACAAAAAAGTTCATGCTTTCCAGTTTTAACTTCTCTCCTACATCAGCAAGGCTAACTTTTCTCATAAAGACGGTATCTATCTTAATATTAGAAGTAGAACCATCTGGATTTTGATAAACATAGACATCAGGAAATTTAACTTTTGGTTTTTTCTTTTCTAATATAACTTCTTGTCTTTCTGTTATTATTTTTTCTTCATTTACAAAATCTTTTGGCAAAATATAATACAAAGTAACTTTTCTGTTTTCAGATTTAATAGGAGACAAAGTATGTAATTTTCCAAAATTTCTTGTTTTGAAATCTTCCCTAATCTTTACTTTATTTTTTATGATATTAAAAACGTAATCGATGCGCTTTTTTGCCAAAGTATCGTTATAACCAACGGTTCCTACTTCATCACAAAAACCATAGACTCCCACTACTTTTACATCACTATTTGTAGTTAGCCATTTATTCAGTTTTAATTGCTCTTCCTTTTGTAAAACAAACTTATTGCTTTCAAAAAAAAACGAAACTTGTTCTTGGGCAAAAACACAAGAAACCATAAAACTAAATAATAGCGCGACAAAAAACTTCATGATTTGGGGGATTTATTCCTCAAATTTACAATAAAACTTAATTGATGATTTAAAATAATTTAAGATATTCAATTAAACGCCGATATCTTTGAAGTTACAACAAAGTTTTCTGAATGAAATTTGGCATTTCCATACGCATTGCGATTCTTTGGAACAAAATCCAAATTATAAAAGTCGTTATCAATAATCCCTGAACATTCACAGAAAAAACTATTCCTAAATAAATGTTTTTTTAGAGTCAAATAAACCTTCTGAAAATTTACTACCAATAGCTTTAAACTTAAGATTAACTAAAAATAAACGGCAGACAAGTCCTAATTATTCACCAATAATTACTTAGCAATTATTAAGTAGTGTAATTCTCATAACAATCTAATTATTAATATTTTAACAAAAATACAACAAATGCAATCACTTGAAAATCAATAACATA
>DATEOV010000425.1:0-11031 GCA_035273645.1 Flavobacterium sp.
CGATTGCAGTGAGCAATCAGTTTTCTGGCGGCGACCTTTTAATGTCGGTATTAAAACTACTCTTCTTTCTAGTGCTTTGGTTTCTGGGAGGGATTTTTATCATTCCAACAGTACTCAAAAAAACCAAACATTTACTCACCGATGAAATGTTGCTCATCATTTCGCTTGCGCTGTGTCTGATGATGGTTGTCCTTGCCGCAAATGCAGGATTTTCACCTGCCCTTGGCGCTTTTATAATGGGATCCATCATTGCCGAAACCACACAAGCCGAACATATTGAACATTTGGTAAAACCTGTAAAAGACTTATTTGGTGCTGTATTTTTTGTATCAGTGGGTATGTTAATCAATCCCGATGCTTTGTATCAACACGCCATTCCTGTTATCATTCTTTCTTTTGTAGTTATTTTTGGTCAATCCATCAGCTCAACGATTGGCGCCATATTATCGGGGCAACCGCTTAAAGATTCGATCAGAACCGGAATGAGTTTGTCACAAATTGGGGAATTCTCGTTCATCATTGCGACTTTGGGAGTAACCTTGAAAGCAACCAATTCTTTTTTATATCCAATAGTCGTTGCAGTTTCGGCGGTAACGGTATTCACGACTCCGTTTATGATTAAATATTCGCTACCATTTTCAGAATATTTGGCACATAACATACCTCGTAAATGGACCAAACGAATTGAACGCTATTCCGCAAGTACACAAGCTATAAAAACAGTTAGTTTATGGCAAAAGGTTATTAATGCTTATTTAATTCAGGTGATTGTGCTTATCGTAATCATTCTTGCCGTCATCTTGCTTTCCTCCCGTTTTATGCTGCCTTTAGTTGAAGATTATCATTTAGGAAATACAATGGGAGCATTAATCACATTGGGTATAGTAGCTCCATTTTTATGGGCACTGGCTTTTCGAAGAGTCGCCACCAATGAAGTTGAAGAATTAATGCTGGATCGCAAATCCCGTGCACCATTGACAATGCTGTTTTTTATACGTATCGTGTTGTCCATTTTCTTTATTGGTTTATTGCTGAATATTTTTTTCTCTCCAAAAATCGCTTTGATCGCATTCATAATTGCAGTGGTAATTTATTTGATTTTTCAAAAGAAACTCCACCTTCAATACCATAAAATTGAAAATCATTTTCTGGCTAATCTAAACGACAGAGAGATCGACAGAGCTAAAAGAAGCCGCAGTGATTTAACTCCTTGGGATGGTCACATGGCAATATTTGACATTGCAGCAGAATCCAATATAGCTGGTGAATCTTTAAAAAACCTGCAAATGAGGGAAAATTTAGGAATTAATATTGTTTCGATAAAGCGGGGTGACATAACCATACACATTCCAAGTAGGAACGAACGTATTTTCCCAGGGGATGAAATTTGTGTTATCGGAACCGATGCCCAAGTACAGCAATTTAAAAAATATCTTGAACAACACGAAATGGATGTTTCTCCTGAAACTATTGAGCCCGATATTGTTTTACGCCAAATCGAACTAAAAAACCACACCTTTATTGGGAAAAGCATCAAAGAATCGAAACTGCGCGAGAAAACACAAGGATTGATTGTGGGTATCGAAAAAAGAGGAAAACGAGCACTAAATCCAGAGTCGAATGTCATTCTGGAAAAAGATGATATTTTGTGGATTGTTGGGAATAAAAAGCTATTGGCGGATTTGGCACATGATTAGAATAGTTATTAAAATTTCGAAGTCAAAATTTAAAAAAAACAAATCTACTAATCACTTTTTAAAACAGTATTGTTTTAAAAACCTTATAAAATGACCAAACTTCTCCAAAAAAATATCGCATCACACATTTCACTTTCAGACAATGAAATGGAGGAATTCTGCAATTTTTTTCAACATAAAACGATTAAGAAAAAAAGTTTTTTGTTACGTGAAGGAGAAGTTTGTAAATTTGAAGGTTTTGTTACCAAAGGACTTTTTCGGGTTTATCATATTGATAAAAATGGTTTTGAACAAATACTCTATTTTGCTATTGAAAATTGGTGGATTACCGATATTGATAGTTTTACTACTGGAACACCTTCACAACTTTTTATAGAGGCTATTGAAAATAGTGAGGTGCTTTTAATCGATAAAAAAGATAAGGAGTTTGCATATGATAATTTGCCTAAAATTGAAAAGTTATTTCGGGTAATGACACAAAAAACTCACGTTGCCCTTCAACGAAGAATGATTGATAATTTGAGTAAAACAGCAGAGTCCCGTTATATCGAATTTACAGAAAAATACCCACAGCTTATCCAACGCCTTTCTAATATTCAAATCTCTGCTTATCTAGGAATTACCAATGTTTTTTTGAGTAATATTCGAAAGAAAATTGCATTCAAAAAATAAGATTTCCCTTTTATTTATTAAACTAGTTTAATGTTTTTAGATCGCATATCGTCTCATCTTTGCAGTGTTAATTTAAAATAGCACAACAAATGAAGAACAATATCTCAACAGTATTTATAACAATTTTAATCTTATTTAATATGGAAACACAAGCACAAAGTTTCAAAACAATCGAAACTAAAGATTTAAAACTTCAAGTTTACAACGCATCAGAAAACAGCTTTGGTGTAGCATCGGTAATCGTATCTGGAAAAACGGATGCGGTTTTGATTGACGCCCAATTTACTTTGGGGGATGCCGAAAAAGTAGCGCAGGAAATTAAAGCAAGCGGTAAAAAATTAACCACAATTTTTGTCTCTCACGGCGATCCTGATTTTTACTTCGGACTGGAAGTATTCAAAAAATATTTTCCGGATGTTACTGCTTATGCTTCTCCCGCAACAGTAGAACACATTAAATCAACAGCTCAAAAGAAACTGGAAGTTTGGGGTGAAAGATTAGGTAAAAACATTACATCAAACGTTATTTTACCACAGCTTTTAAAAGGAAATAGCATTGAATTGGAAGGTCATAAACTAGAGATCATTGGTTTGGAAGAATTCCCGAATAAGACTTATGTATGGATTCCTTCAATTAAAGCAGTGGTGGGTGGAATTAACGTTTTTGGAACTACTTTTCATCTTTGGATGGCAGATGCACAAACTGCTGAAGCTCGTAAAATCTGGATATCCGTTTTAGATAAAATCTCCGCTTTGAAACCTGAAATTGTAATTCCGGCTCACGCCAATTCCAATTCGCCATTTGATATAACTGCCGTAAATCATACCAAAAGTTATATTCAATTCTATGAAGAAGCCTTGAAAACCAATAAAACATCAGAAGTTTTAATTACAGCTTTGAAAGCAAAATATCCAGCACTTACTTTTGAAACCGCATTACAGATTGGTGCAAAAGTAAATACTGGAGAAATGAAATGGTAAAGTCAATCATTTACAACCTGACAGCACTTTTTGTATTGTTAGGCTGTCCTTTAAATAAAAAGACAATGACAAATCTTGAAATCATAAAAAGTACTTACGAAGGAAAAACTTCGGAAGAAAATGGTCAAAATCTGGCTAAATATGTTGCCGAAGATATTTCGTGGACAGAAGCAAAAGGTTTTCCGTATGCAGGAACTTACATTGGTTTGAACGACATAACCAAAAATGTTTTTAGCCGATTGGGAAGCGAATGGATTGATTATAAATTTACTCCTGAAGATTATGTTGCCAGCGATGATAAAGTCGTTGCATACGGAACTTACACAGGAACTTATAAAATTACAGGTAAATCATTCACCGCCAGAGTGGCGCACATCTGGAAATTAAAAGACAGCAAAATTATCAGTTTTGAACAGTTTGTAGATAGTAAGCCTATAAATGATGTTATGAAATAAAGTCCTTTTTTTCCCGCGAGCGCGAGCGTCCCGCTCGTGCCCACAAAGTAGATGGCAACAATTTTAAAGAACATCTCAGCAATAATAAAAATCTTTCAAAATTCATAGAGCAATGCAAACCGACAATTTATTAAAACAAGTAAGTTTCATAAAAGAGATTGACAAGTTGAAATACATTCAACGCAAAACTAAATTATTCAACAGCGACAGAAACGAAAATGACGCAGAACATAGTTGGCATTTAGCAATGATGACAATTGTATTAGCAGAACATTCGGACAAACCAATTGACGTTCTTAAGGTTTTAAAAATGGTTTTAATCCACGACATCGTAGAAATTGATGCAGGCGATGTTTTTCTTTACGACACTACAAAAAGCCACACAAATACTGACGAAGAACTTATTGCAGCAAAACGAATTTTTGGACTTTTGCCAACAGAACAGGCTGAAGAATTCATAGCAATTTGGACAGAATTTGAGGATGGTATAACTGATGAAGCAAAATTTGCAAAATCAATGGACCGATTTGAACCATTACTACAAAACACATCCAACAATGGTGGAACTTGGGCAGAATATAATGTACCGTATCAAACAGTTTACGACAAGAAAAAAGCAATCAAAGATGGTTCGGAAACCATTTGGAACTATGCAGAAAATTTGATTAACGAAAGTGTTGACAAAGGAATTCTAAAAAAATAATTGATTTATTTCTTCAAAGTAGTTCCGCGTGAGGGATTGTAGTGGAGCTCTTTTTTATTTCTCAATTGCCTCGGGTTTAAACCCGTGGGAATTGAGAAATAAAAAAAGCGGGAACGGAAAGCCCGACCCGAAGTTTTTACGGAGGGTCACGCCCAAAAGATCACTATCTGACTAATGAAACAAAAAAAGGTGCAAGAACTAAATCCTGCACCTTTTGTCTTTTAGACTTTCGCCTTATTTTATCTCGAATAATTCGGAGCTTCTTTTGTAATGGTTACATTGTGTGGGTGACTTTCGTTGATACCACTAGCAGTAATACGAACAAAACGACCTGTTTCCTGTAAAGTAGCAATGTCTTTTGAACCGCAGTATCCCATACCGGCACGAAGACCACCAATGAATTGTTGCATACTTTCGTTCAACTCCCCTTTGTAAGGTACACGACCTACGATTCCTTCTGGAACAAGTTTCTTAACATCGTCTTCCACATCTTGGAAATAACGGTCTTTTGAACCTTCTTGCATAGCCTCGACAGAACCCATTCCTCTGTATGATTTGAATTTTCTTCCTTCGAAAATAATTGTCTCACCTGGAGATTCCATAGTACCAGCCAATAATGAACCTAGCATTACGCAATCTGCACCAGCGGCAATCGCTTTAGGAATATCTCCTGTGTAACGAATTCCACCATCTGCAATTACAGGAACTCCTGTTCCTTTTATAGCTGCGGCTACTTCAAGCACTGCAGAAAATTGAGGAAAACCAACACCTGCAACGATTCTGGTTGTACAAATAGAACCAGGTCCTATTCCAACTTTTACACCATCGGCACCATTTTCCACTAAATATAAAGCTGCTTCTGGAGTGGCAATATTACCAACGATTACATCAAGTCCTGGGAATTTAGCTTTAACCGCTTTCAATACATCAACCACACCTTTTGTATGACCGTGAGCAGTATCGATAATTACGGCATCAACTCCTGCGTTTACTAAAGCAGTTGCTCTTTCAACAGCATCGGCAGTAACACCCAAAGCGGCTGCTACTCTCAAACGACCAAATTTATCTTTATTGGCATTTGGTTTTTGAGTCAATTTGGTAATATCTCTAAAAGTGATTAAACCAACTAGCTCATTTTTATCATTTACTACAGGTAATTTTTCGATTTTATGACCTTGTAAAACTACCTCAGCTTGTTCTAGCGAAGTTCCTTCGGCAACAGTTACCAGATTTTGGCTTGTCATAACCTCAACAATAGGTCTTGAACCGTTTTTTTCAAAACGTAAATCTCTATTGGTAACAATTCCTTTTAAGATTTTGTTTTCATCAACAATTGGAATACCACCAATACCATATTCTCTCATGGCACTTTTAGCATCGGCAACTGTAGAAGTCATTAATAAAGTAACAGGATCGATAATCATCCCAGATTCAGCACGTTTTACTTTACGCACTTTGGCTGCTTGTTGCTCGATTGTCATGTTTTTATGCAAAACACCTATCCCTCCTTCTTGAGCCATAGCGATTGCCATAGAACTTTCGGTAACGGTATCCATAGCTGCGGATACAATAGGAACATTTAGTGTAATATTTCTTGAAAATTTTGATTGGATACTCACTTCGCGCGGAAGAACATTTGAGTAATTGGGAACTAATAATACATCATCGTAGGTTAAACCCTCGCCGACAATCTTAGAGATATGTGCTTTCATGTTGCAATTTGTAGTTGAATTGCGTGCAAATATAGACAATCTTAAGCTAAAAAACACTTAAGTCCCCTGTTTTATTTTTAAATTGCATGGTAAAAATAAGTTAAAGTCTTATTTTATTTATAACCTCATCTCTCAATTATGTCAGCAACAAACGGCTCTATTTCAGGATTAAACGAAGTTGAAGTTGAACAATCCAGAATCAAAAATGGTTTTAATTCCACAGATCATCAAAAGAAAAATCACCTGCTTTCATCCATAACCGAAATGTTCAAAGAGCCGATGTTCTTATTATTGTTAACCGCTACCAGCATCTATTTTATAACCGCCGATTATGGAAACGGAATATTTATGGCAGTTGCCATTTTATTAGTCTCAACCATTTCGCTCTACCAAGAATCCAAGAGCCGAAATGCAATTGAAGCCCTTCATAAATTAACGCAGCCCAAAAGCAAAGTTATTCGAGATGGTGAACTTATAGAAATACCCTCCGAGGAAATTGTTTTGGGTGATTATATCCAATGCGAAGAGGGAACCTTTATTCCCGCAGACGGAATCGTCATTCAGTCTAACGATTTTTCGATAAACGAATCGATAATCACAGGGGAATCATTGGCTGTTTTTAAAAATGAAAAAAGTGAAAACAAGCAAGTCTTTCAGGGAACAATTGTCGCCTCTGGATTGGCAATCTGCAAAGTAACTGCAATTGGGAGCCAGACGCAATTAGGTAAAATCGGGAAAAGCCTAGACGACATTACTGAAGATAAAACCCCTTTACAAATTCAGATTGGAAATTTTGTCACCAAAATGTCTCTTATCGGCTTGGGTGTATTTCTTCTGGTTTGGGGAATCAATTATTACAATTCAAAAATTGTTTTGGACAGTTTATTGAAAGCACTAACCTTGGCAATGAGCATTATTCCCGAAGAAATTCCAGTTGCATTTGCCACATTTATGGCTTTAGGCGCTTGGCGCTTGATGAAAAGCGGAATCATTGTCAAACAAACCAAAACAGTGGAAACCCTTGGAAGTGCAACTGTGATATGCACCGACAAGACCGGAACCATCACCGAAAACAGAATGAGTCTGGCACAATGGTATTTATTGGAAGAGGACAGATTCAATGATAATTTGAATAGCGATTTACCCATAAAAGAAATTGAATTATTAAGTCTTTCGATGTGGGCCAGTGAACCAATTCCTTTTGATGCAATGGAAATTGCTTTGCACGATGCCTACGCAAGAATGGGAATCAAAGATGAACGTCCCAATTACAAAATGGTACACGAGTATCCTTTAAGCGGAAAACCGCCAATGATGACCCATCTTTTTGAAAATACAAACGGTAGCCACATAATCGCATCCAAAGGAGCTCCCGAAGCCCTAATCGCCTGTTCAAAATTATCCGAGAAACAAACCAATCAAATCCTAAGCGCCATGCAATCGATGGCCGAAAAAGGTTTTCGAGTATTGGGGGTTGGCGTTACAAATTTTTCGGGAACTGATTATCCAAAAACACAGCAGGAGTTTTTATTTGATTTCAAAGGGCTTGTCGCCTTTTATGATCCGCCAAAGGCCAATATCAAAGAGGTTTTTGAAACTTTTTATAACGCCGGAATTCAAGTAAAAATCGTCACGGGAGATAACGCCTTGACAACGGCAACCATTGCCAACCAAATTGGTTTTAGAAACTCTGGAAAAACACTAAACGGAGACGAACTCATGACCATGGATGAGACCACTTTGAGAGAGAAGGTTATGGAAACCAATATTTTTACAAGAATGTTTCCAGAAGCCAAACTAAAAATCATCAAAGCCCTAAAAGAAAACAACCATATTGTTGCGATGACTGGCGATGGCGTCAATGACGGTCCGGCATTAAAATCGGCACATATCGGTATTGCTATGGGAAAAAAGGGAACCGAAATTGCCAAGCAAGCGGCGAATTTAATTTTGATTGATGACGATTTCTCAAAAATGACAGAAGCCATAGCCATGGGTCGAAAAATTTATATCAATCTAAAAAAAGCCATTCAGTATATTATATCTATTCATATCCCGATTATCTTAATTGTATTCATCCCATTGATATTGGGTTGGATATATCCGAATATTTTTTCTCCTGTTCATATCATTTTTCTGGAACTTATTATGGGACCAACCTGTTCCATAATTTACGAAAACGAACCGATGGAACCCAACCTGATGAAACAGAAACCTCGCCCTTTTACCAATACTTTTTTTAGTCTAAAAGAAATTACAATTAGTATTATACAAGGATTCGTAATCACGTTAGGTCTTTTGTTCATATATCAATACAGCACAAAAAATGGATTTTCGCAAGATCTCACCCGAACTATGGTTTTCCTCACATTGATTTCGGCCAACATTTTTCTGACACTTGCCAATCGCTCCTTCTATTATTCGATATTCAAAACATTAAAATACAAAAACAATTTAGTTTTACTTATTATTGGGACAACACTATTGATAACAGGTTTACTATTAATTGTACCGATCTTCAGAGCATTTTTTCAATTTGAAAGTATTGAGCCTTTGCAAATTGGTTTTAGTGTATTAATTGGATTCGTTTCTGTAGTTTGGATTGAAATTTTTAAGTTTTTCAGAAGAAGAAAAGAGAAATCATTATAGCCTGATTTTGATTATTATTCTTTGGAGCAGAAAGATTAGGTCTTTTCAGGGGACATGGATCCCGCACACGAGGCTGAAAGCCGAACTGGCGAAGCAATCCGTTGCAATATTGCAAGCCGAACCCCGGCTTGCAATGATTTTTACTGCTATCGGGGCTAAAGGGAGATATTTTGCATTTTTCCATCATCCAAAAAAAGAACCAAAAACTAATAATCAAATTCAAATCTTTATTTACTGCTTCCTCCCAAAATTATATTAAATCCTATTTGAAACGTGAGGGAATTTGCCTTGGATAGATCACTATATGCCAAAAGATTATTGGCCATTGCATAAAAATTGACCACTCCAATCTTGGTAGTCAATCCCAAACCTATGTTTGAATAGGAATAGGAATCGATAGTATAAGTGGCTTTCATTTGCAATCCTTGAAGAAGTCTTCTCCTATAATAGGCAGTCAATGCCAGCATAGGGGCTCTTGGAGTTGACATTGCAAAAAGCTGCGCTCCAACCGCACTTCGATACCAAGAATCTTCATCGGTTGTACAATTACACTCCGTTTGTCTTTCTTCTTCAAATGAATATTGGAATGAGGAATAAAATTTTAAAGGGCGTTGTGTGGTGTACTTATTATATATAGTATCAAAAGGAATTGCTTCTTTAAAATCCCCATAGGCATCATCTACAGTACCTTCTTCATTAAAATTGGTAATAACTCCCTTAAAAGCATAATCCCCTTTGAATGTATAATCGACAACTTCTTTCGTGTGGTTTATAAATCCAATATCCACCAAACTTGCTGTTATCTGAATGTTTTTTTCAGGATAATAAGTAAGTCCTAAATCTAAACCCAAACCTAAATTCCCTCCTAAAAAGGCTTTTTTAGGAATATCATCCACTAAATCACTTCCTAAATCACCCTCATAATTTTCATCTAAATACTTAGCTGCACCTGAAGTGTTAAGCTGTAAATTGGATTTTATGACTTGATCATAAATTAAATTAGAACCTTGTCTAGTATAAAAATATCCTGAATTATGAATTGAAGTAGCATTAAAAATACTGGAATAAATTTTTCCTCGAATTCCAAGTATAAGCTTCTCATTAAGCTGTTTATTAAAACCTGCATGAAAAACAGAGAGCACTTCAGCTTTTGCACTCAAATCACCTAAATCAAAAGACTTACCTATATAATCTTTATTCCCATACAAAGACAAAATGGCTAAATCTTTTGGAATATAAATAAAGGAATCGAATTCTTGATACATTCCAAAAGAAACATAGGACTTACTTTCTTCACCTCCTACCCTAAAACCAGCTGTAAATATTTCCAGCTGTTGATTGGTAGTAACATAATCATTTCTGCTGGTTGAGGCCAAAACATTTTTTACTTTGGTTGTAAAATCTACTCCATCATCTGCAAATAACTTATAAGCGTCAAATCCTGTTGAACCTACATTGGCCGAAATCCCAGATAATAATGGCACTCCAAAAAACCATTTGTATTTTACATCGGCTCCAGGATTAAGCAATAAGCTTTGGGGTTGAGGAGTGAAATTATATAAAACTTCCTTATTTTGGGATAAACAATAAAAAGAAACTGACAGACATAAAAGGATCATTATTTTTCTCATTTTACATCAAAATAAGCAGTTATACTTGAACTCAATTCTATTCTGCCTGGACTATCAACTGTTAATGGTGGTCCTGGAAACATTACAATTGAAAAAACCATTTTGGTTGTTCTCTTTAAAATATCAACATTTGCAGAGGTAAATGTTTCTGTTTTTTCTACTAACACTTCCGTGCCGTTGTAGGCAGCTACATCCATCGTTATTAAATAAATAGGAGCATTATTTTGATCGAGGAAAGTAACATTATAAACATAACGCCTAGCTATTGTATTTTTAATTCTGAAATACAATTCGGTTTTTACCAAATCCTCTTCCACAAAAGAAGTATTCAAAAAATCAACATTAGATACATAAGAAAACAAAGACTGCTCCGTCCCGTTTATAATAAAGTCCGGGGCTTTCACTTCAAAATAGGCAAGATTTGTAGTAAAAACTGGCTGAGTATTAAAATCCTCTGCTTGATTAAAATCCAAGTCACTGCTACACGAAAAAAGGAAATACCCTAGTGTAACAATTAAAATATTTTTTTTGA
>DATEOV010000426.1:0-2184 GCA_035273645.1 Flavobacterium sp.
TTGCAATCCGTACCCATAAAGTATTTCGACAAAATGAGATCGCTCACAAAAAAGAATAATAAAAACTCGTAGCACTTGACAATTGGAAAGGGCAAGGCTTGCAAATCCAAGCTATCAGAATGATTTGGCAAATCCGAAAATAGGGCTTAATTTAGTACCTACTCGCTGTAATACCAAAACGTTAACGGCAACCGTTTACAGCCAGTTTTAGTATTGAATGATAGTACTAAAATAAGCAATTAATAAAACTTTTTATGAAACGAAGCGCAACAATATTTCTTCAATTAGTCATTGTACTCATAGGTATCGCTACATTTATTGCATTGCTTTGGGAACCTCAAATCGAGGGTAGAAATGTGCACGCTACGAATTTTGAAATATATTTCAAAGATCCTTTTCTGGCTCTTGTGTATGTAGGTTCTATTCCTTTTTTTGTGGCTCTCTATCAGGTATTCAAAATATTGGGATATATCAAACAAAATAAAGTATTCTCACAGACAGCTATAAAGGCTTTGCATACTATAAAATACTGTGCCATAGCCATTATTTGTTTTGTTGTGGTAGAAGAAATCTTTATTATGTTGAACCACGGTAATGATGACGCTGCCGGCGGTGTTTTCATGGGCATCCTTATTATTTTAGGCTCGGTCGTCGTCGCTGCTGCCTCCATTACATTTGAACATATTTTGCAAGACGGAATGGACATTAAAAATGAGACCTCCGATCCCTCGGATATATAATAAATTTTCTTGAACTGGATAGCGCGGATTGTAAATCCGCGCTATAGTTTACATTCTCTAGCGCCACAAATCCCCGCTCGTTTCCCACTGATGTATTTATAAAATGCAATAACTCAAAAAAATAATAAATTTTTAAAAACAAAATCGATGAAAAAACTATTACTCATTTTAACTTATTTCCTATTTACTTCATGTGTAACAAACTATTATTCAGTAAATATCGGAGAAGACACACCAATTTATGAAAGTAATAGCGAGAACAGCAAGCAGGTTGTTGTAATTCCAAAAGGTTATAGTGTTTATGTAGCCTCAAGTACAAAAAAACACAAAAAAATTAAATGGAATAATTATAAAGGATGGGCTGTAAATCCAGTTTATAGCAGTCAGACAAATTATAATTCTATTAAATCTAACCCTACAAGTTCATATTACAGTAGTTCATCATCGAAAAGTTCATCAGGAGGAACAGTCCATGTAAAAGCATATACTAGAAAAGATGGAACATATGTTAAAGCTCATACTAGAAGCGCCCCAAAAAGAAAATAATTCCGAAATGAATGATTGATATTATTTGTTTCTTTTTGGATGATGACAAAAAAGCAAAATCTCTCCCTTTAGCCCCGATTGCAGTGAAAATCCTTTTGTGTCTCGTCTTTTGAGACACAAAAGATTGTAACGAAAAGCGGGACTATATATCCTAAAATACGGAATCTTTCTGCTCCAAAAATTAATAATTAAACTCGATTTTAGTCTTATTTACTTCCGCCAGTCCCACAAACACTAAATTTCCCCCAATTCGCATTAGAAAATCTCAAAAATTCACTAATTTTGCGCCCGATTTGAGTTCTTCCATTTAGAACTCACGACATATTTTCTCACTTAAACGTTTATAGCATGCAACTGTATAACACCTTAAGCGCAGAAGAAAGAGCCGAGCTTATAGATCAAGCCGGAAAACAACGCCTTACGTTGTCTTTCTATGCGTATGCCAAAATTCAAGATCCAACACAATTTCGTAACGATTTATTTATTGCCTGGAATGCACTCGATGCTTTGGGTAGAATTTACGTTGCCCATGAAGGTATCAACGCCCAAATGAATGTTCCTGCCGAAAATTTTGAGGCTTTTAGAGAAACTCTTGAAGTTTATGATTTCATGAAAGGCATACGTTTGAATGAAGCTGTAGAACATGATGATCATTCCTTTTTAAAATTGACAATTAAAGTTCGTGATAAAATCGTTGCTGACGGTTTAAATGATGAAACTTTTGATGTAACTAATATTGGCGTGCACTTGAAAGCCAAAGAATTTAATGAAATTCTGGAAGATCCAAACACAATTGTAGTTGATTTCAGAAATCACTACGAAAGTGAAGTGGGCCGTTTTAAAGGAGCGATTACTCCTGATGTGGAAACCTTCCGCGAATCATTACCTATCATTAATG
>DATEOV010000427.1:0-6651 GCA_035273645.1 Flavobacterium sp.
AACTTGTTAACAACAGCCGATAAAAGACATTTTTAAACGACAAAGTGCGTTTTCAATCAAACAAGTAAGTAAAATGCTGATAAATAGACCTATGAATAAAACAAAAATATAGTCTTACAAAAAAAATTAACATCAAAAACAAAGCCAATTGAACTTTAATAACAATTTAAAAGAACATGTCAGTTAAAAAAAACATTTTTAAAAACTATTCTTTATTAAAACTATTTTTCAAAAAAGCAATATTCCTCTGAATTCCATGAAATTTTGATCGCTTAAGAGGAGAATCCTTAAACACGATTTTAAAAGTTTCTTCAGTTATTTCAATCCAATCTTTTTTAGACATCGAAAGCAATTCGGGATTGGGATTGAACAAAGGTTCATTATGGGGTTTAGAAAAACGATTCCAAGGGCAAACATCTTGACAAGTATCACATCCAAAAGCCCATTCATCAAATTTTCCCTTCATCTCTGACGGGATATTCTCTTTAAGCTCTATAGTAAAGTAAGAAATGCATTTACTCCCATCTACAACATAAGGCGCAACAATTGCTTCGGTTGGACAAGCATCAATACAGGCTGTGCATGTTCCACAATGGTCTGTAACAGCTTGGTCATACTCCAGATCCAAATCGATGATAAGTTCAGCAATGAAATAAAAAGAACCTACTTTTTGAGTCAATAAATTACTGTTTTTACCTATCCAACCTAAACCACTTTTTGCAGCCCAAGCTTTATCTAAAACAGGAGCAGAATCTACAAAAGCACGTCCAGATACAGCACCGATATTAGACTCTATCGAAAAAAGCAACTCTTTAAGTTTATCTTTTATAACAAAATGATAATCTTGTCCATAAGCATATTTCGATATTTTATAGGAATCAGGATTTTGAAATTCTGAAGGGTAATAATTCAATAAAAGAGAAACCACACTTTTGGCGTCTTCAACCAATAAAGTTGGATCCAAACGCTTATCAAAGTGATTCTCCATATAGGACATTTGTCCATTATGATTTTTATTCAGCCAATTTTCCAAACGAGGAGCTTCCTGTTCCAGAAAACCAGCTTTTGATATACCACAAGACAAAAACCCGAGACGTTTGGCCTCGGATTTTATAAATTGCGTGTATTTTGATTTATTATTTATGGCTTCTTATTTTAAAGAAAATAACTTGGCTAACACAAATGCCCTAGCCCTGATAGAAGTGGAAATCCTTTTCTATTTTTCTTTAAAAATAGAAAAGATTGCAACGGATAGCAGGAATAGCTCCTTAAAATTAGAATAAGCCTCCTTGAATATTGGTTTTGACTTTACCTAAATGCTTATAAGCTTTTTCGGTAACTTCACGCCCTCTCGGGGTACGCATAATAAACCCCTCTTTAATCAAGAAAGGTTCATAAACTTCCTCGATGGTTTCACTACTTTCGGATACAGCTGTTGCCAATGTAGATAAACCAACAGGCCCCCCTTTGAATTTATCAATAATGGTATTCAAAATTTTATTGTCCATTTCATCCAGACCATGAGCATCTACATTCAATGCTTTTAAGGCATATCGGGCAATTTCTATATCAATGGTTCCATTTCCTTTTATTTGAGCAAAATCACGTACACGACGCAATAAAGCATTCGCAATACGAGGCGTTCCTCTACTTCTACCAGCAATTTCAATTGCTGCTTCCATAGTAATCGGCATTTTGAAAATCATTGCGCTACGTTCCACAATTGTAGTCAAAAGCTCAGTAGTATAATATTGAAGTCTTGAAGAAATACCAAAACGAGCACGCATTGGAGCGGTTAAAAGACCCGAACGAGTAGTAGCTCCAATAAGCGTAAATGGATTCAAATTGATCTGGACTGTCCTTGCATTTGGACCCGATTCGATCATGATATCAATCTTAAAATCCTCCATAGCCGAATATAAGTACTCTTCGACTATCGGGCTTAAACGATGTATCTCATCTATAAACAGAACATCCCTCTCTTCAAGATTTGTTAGTAAACCTGCCAAATCACCTGGTTTATCCAAAACAGGCCCGGAAGTAATTTTGATGCCAACCTCTAATTCATTGGCCAAAATATTAGCCAAAGTTGTTTTACCTAAACCAGGAGGCCCATGAAAAAGAGTATGATCAAGCGCTTCTTTCCTTTGATTGGCAGCTGCAACAAAAACCTTAAGATTTTCCAATACTTGATCCTGACCAGCAAAATCATCAAAAGACAAGGGTCTCAATCTTTTTTCGATATCTAGTTCTTCAGAACTGAAATTATTATTTGTTGGATCTAAGTTTTCATTCATGCGATAAAGATAAAAAAAGTAATCATTGTATATAAAAAAATGCCTCTCAATAATGAAAGGCATTTATATGATTTTGAAATTTTAGTGATGTAAAACTACTTCACCTTCTTTCATTGGAACTGTTTGAGGTACAAAATCCTCTTCGTGAGCAGGATTACTGTAATCATAAGGCCAACGGTGTACATGAGGAATTTCTCCTGGCCAGTTACCATGTATATGCTCTACAGGTGTAGTCCATTCCAAAGTATTAGATTTCCATGGATTTTGAAGTGCTTTTTTACCGTAGAAAATACTAACGAAGAAATTATATAAAAACACTAATTGAAAAGCTCCACCAATCAAAGCAAATGTAGTGATCAATACGTTTACATTCTGCAAATCATCAAATAACGGGAAGTTTGTATTTGTATAATAACGTCTTGGCAAACCAGCTAATCCAATGAAGTGCATTGGGAAAAATACTCCATAAGCACAAACAGCTGTTACCCAAAAGTGAACATATCCTAAATTTTTATTCAACATTCTACCGAACATTTTTGGATACCAGTGGTATACTCCAGCAAACATTCCGTAAAGAGCTGATATACCCATTACCAAGTGGAAGTGAGCAACAACGAAATAAGTATCGTGAACATTGATATCTAAAGTACTATCTCCAAGAATAATTCCAGTTAAACCTCCTGTGATGAAAGTAGAAACTAAACCAATTGAAAACAACATGGCAGGATTCATTTGAAGGTTTCCTTTCCAAAGTGTAGTTATATAGTTAAATGCTTTTACAGCGGATGGAATTGCAATCAACAGGGTTGTAAATGTAAATACAGATCCCAAGAATGGATTCATTCCAGAAATAAACATGTGATGTCCCCAAACAATTGTAGATAAAAATGCAATTGCAATAATTGACATAATCATCGCTCTATAACCAAAAATTGGTTTACGAGAGTTTGTAGCAATAATTTCGGAAGTAATTCCCAATGCAGGCAAAATTACAATATATACTTCAGGGTGACCCAAGAACCAGAACAAATGTTCAAAAAGAACTGGAGACCCACCCTGGTAATGTAAAACTTCACCAGCGATATAAATATCAGACAAGAAGAAAGATGTACCAAAACTTCTGTCAAAAATCAACAACAATGCTGCTGATAATAAAACAGGGAAAGAAACAATACCGATAATTGCAGTAACAAAGAAAGCCCAAATAGTAAGAGGCAATCTAGTCATAGACATTCCTTTTGTTCTTAAGTTAATTACAGTTACAACATAGTTCAAAGATCCCATTAAAGAAGATGCAATGAAAATAGCCATAGAAACTAACCATAAAGTCATACCAGCACCAGAACCAGATATAGCTTGAGGAAGTGCACTTAAAGGTGGATAAATTGTCCAACCAGCGTTAGCAGGCCCTGATTCAACAAATAATGAACAAATCATTAATACACTAGACAAAAAGAACAACCAATAGGAAATCATATTCATGAATCCTGATGCCATATCTCTTGCACCAATTTGTAGTGGTATCAATAAGTTACTAAACGTACCACTTAATCCTGCAGTAAGAACAAAGAATACCATTATAGTTCCGTGTATAGTAACTAACGAAAGATAAATATCGTTTGCCATTACTCCGTTTGGAGCCCATTTGTCTCCAAGTAATATATTGAAAATCTTAAAAGATTCTTCTGGCCAAGCTAATTGCATTCTAAAAAGCATAGACATACCAACACCTATAACTCCCATAATAATACCAGTAAGTAGGTATTGTTTGGCAATCATTTTGTGATCAATACTAAAAATATATTTAGTAATGAATGTGTCCTTATGGTGGTGTTCGTGTTCGTGATCTTGTCCGTGATCGTGACCTTCTGCTGACATATATTTATACTTTAAATTTTCTTAATAATTATTTCATAGCTATTTTAGCAACAGCTGCAGTATCTTTAGCAAGAGTTGAATCTTTACTTGGAGTTGCATCTGGAGCAGCTGGTTCAACTTTAGAAGCTTTTACTTCGCTAACCAAAGCAGTTTTTTCACTCAACCATTTTTTATAATCCTCTGGAGTATCTACTACAACTTTCATTTGCATATTATAGTGAGAAGCTCCACAAATTTTATTACATAATAATAAATATTCAAAAGTGTAAGGATCTAATCCAGCTTCACCTTTTGCAACCAATTCTAAACTTTTCTTAGCTCTAATAGCGTTAATTTTAGCCACTTTCTCAACCATATAAGGTAAAGCTTGATATTCAGCAGTCGTATAAATTGGCGTAAAAGCAAACTCAGTAACCATACCTGGCACACAGTTCATTTGAGCTCTAAAATAAGGGAAGTATGCTGAGTGCAATACATCCTGAGACCTCATTTTGAAGTGAATTTTTTTCCCTTTAGGAATATGCAATTCTGAAACTACAACATCATCTTGAGAATATGGATCTGATAAATCAACCCCTAGAGTATTAACTCCTTCAATCAATCTAACATTTGCTTTACCTAAAACATTATCAGCTCCAGCATATCTTGCAGTCCATTTAAATTGTTGAGCGTATAACTCAACAACTACTGTATCCTCATCCTCATCAATAAACATGATATTTGTCCATGCATAAAGACCATAAAGAATCAAACCAGCCAAAACTACTGCAGGAATAACACTCCAGATTGCTTCTAATTTATTATTATCAGCAAAATACAAGGCTCTTTTATCCTTATTCCCTCTATACTTAAAAGCAAAGTAATGCAATAGCACTTGAGTAATTGCTTGAACAGTAAAAATCAATACCCAAGTGATATTCATTAGATTATCAATCAAAGCACCATGATCAGATGCAGGAGTATGAAGAACTAATGGTCCCCATGCATATACTCCATATATTGTAAAAATATAGATGAAAGCTAGAAAACCAAACATCAAATATCCTTGCACATTGTTATCGTCATCGTTTGCAATTTGGGAATTGTCCGAAGTCGAAGCAACTTGTGTTAAATCGAATATTTTCGTCAATTGCCAAACAGCAACAGCCAATAAAACTAAAACTATAATTACCAACAAACTTGTCATCTGTTTATCTCTTTAAATATTAATAATGAAAATGTTTACTCTCTTCTATGAACGGGTTTCTTTTTGCCAACAAAGGAGCTTTAGTTAATGCCGAGAATACAACAAAAATAAATAATCCAAGGAAGAATAAAACGGATGCAATTTCTGGAACACCAATAAACCAACTACTTCCAACAGTACCCGGCATAATCATATTAAAGAAGTCAATATAATGACCTAACAATATAACAATACCTGCCATAACCAAAATCCAAGTAATTCGTTTGAAATCAGTATTAATTAAAATTAAAACTGGGAATAAGAAATTCATGACAACAGCACCAAAGAAAGGCACGTTATACTCTTGAATTCTTGTTATAAAATAAGTAATCTCCTCTGGAATATTAGCATACCAAATCAACATAAATTGAGAGAACCATAAGTAAGTCCAGAATACACTGATACCGAACATAAATTTAGCTAAATCATGAATGTGGCTCGAATTTACATTTTCCAAATACCCTCTAGACTTCAAGTAAACAGTTACCATACATATCATAGTGATACCACTTACAAAGAAACTTGCAAATACATACCATCCAAACAAAGTACTAAACCAGTGTGGATCTATTGACATAATCCAATCCCAAGACATGATAGATTCAGTAACGATGAAGAATACTAAAAATCCAGCTGAATAATTAAAATTCTTTTTGTAAAAACTATTGTCGTTTGATTCATCTTGAGCCAAACAATTTTTTCTAGAATAATAACGATAAGCATTCCAACCTAACAAAAATATTGCAGCTCTTACAATCCAAAAAGGAAAATTTAAGAAACCTGCTTTTGTCTGGATAAGCTCATCATGTTTTACAACTTCAGGATCTAACCAAATAAACAAATGATTAAAATGTAGTCCACAAAGTACTAAAAATATAAAGAAAATTACCGACCCTACTGGCAAGTAAGCAGTAATACCTTGCATAACTCTAAACAAAACTGGAGACCAACCTGCCTGAGCAACTTGTTGAATTGCGTAAAAAGCCAAAGTTCCCAAAGAAAGCAACATAAAAAAAATACAAGCTACGTACAATGCAGCCCATGGTTTGTTGCTTAATTGATGAAGCACATGCTCTAAATGTTCTTGGTGTTCAGTATCGGCTTTTACATCATGCTTTCCAGCCTCAGCTTTACCATGTTCTGGTGCTACTGCTTCATGAGCACTTTCAGAACCATGTGCAGATGAAACTGCTTCATGAGATGCTTCACCGTGACCACCATGTGAGTCAGCAGCAAGAAGAGCTTCTACTT
>DATEOV010000428.1:0-2154 GCA_035273645.1 Flavobacterium sp.
CAAAAATGATAGCCTCATTATTTTCTAATCGCTCCTTTAGATATGCATAATGCTTTTCGTAATTGGATGGATTTTTATAGAAAACAGCATATTGATCAAAGAGATTCGTTAATTGATCCAAGTCTTGAGTAGTAGCTTTTCGTATCATAAAGGATTGGTTTTTAGTGGTTGGAGAAATAAATTTACAAAAAATAAATTTATTTTAAGGATATTGAGGTTTAGTTTCCAATCTCTATTTATAAATTTTCTTTTTGGGTTGTTTTTTTTCTAAAAATCTAAATCTAAAATATTCGAGGAAGTGATTTGGCAATTAACCCTAAATGCGCAAAAAAGTTTGGTGATTTGTGTATAGACTGGTTTTTAATAAAAGTCATTTGAATCGAATAATATCTCATAGATAAAAATGATATTTGGATTGGCTAAAAACTGATGCGCTAGAAACAAGTCTGACTATTGGCACTAAAGCAAAATAATTATATTTTAGTGTAAATGATTAACTAAATTTGAATGTACTGATTGGAACCTAATATATGTTTGAAAGTATTTTTTATACTAAAACCAATATGTATATGAAGGTTTATAAAACTGCAAAACCTTATTTTGAATTAGTAAAATTATTAAGTAAACAAAATGAATAATACAGTCAAATTATTTAAATCTATAAATCCGTTTACGCAATCCGTTATTGCAGAGCATGAAGTTTCAACCAATACTCAATTGTGTCAAAAATTGCAATTATCGAAATTGGCTTTCAAGAATTGGCGTACTACGACTTTTCAGGAAAGAGCAGATAAAATGAAAAAAATGGCAGGCATATTGAGGGCTAATAAAGATGAATTAGGATTGCTTATTACCAATGAAATGGGTAAAATTCTTCCCGAAGCAATCGCTGAAGTTGAAAAATCAGCTGCGAATTGTGATTACTATGCCGAAAATGCAGAGCAAATGCTTAAAGATCAATATTACGACACACCTTTCAAGAGCATGTCAGTTTATGATCCAATGGGGGCTGTATTCGCTATTATGCCCTGGAATTATCCTTTCTGGCAAGTGTTGCGCTATGCGGCACCGGCAATTATGGCAGGGAATGTTACTCTTTTAAAGCATGCTCCAAATGTTGTTGGTTGTGCCAAAGCCATCGAAAAGATGTTTATGGAAGCTGGTTTTCCAGAAGGTGTTTTCCAGCAAATAAACATTGATATTTCACAAGTTGAAAGCGTGATTGCTTCTGATATTGTTTCTGGAATTACTTTGACAGGAAGTGAAATGGCCGGTTCTTCGGTTGCGGCATTGGCTGGGAAATATATCAAAAAATCCGTAATGGAATTGGGAGGATCAGATGCTTTTATAGTTTTGGATGATGCCAATCTAGAAAAAGCAACCACAGTAGCTGTGAAATCTAGAATGCTAAATGCGGGACAGGCCTGTATTTGTGCAAAGCGGTTTATCGTTACCGAAAAAGTGGCCGATGAATTTGCTGCACTTTTTGCTAATAAAATAACTGCATTGCAACAAGGGAATCCATTACAGAGTGGAATTGATATTGGTCCTTTGGCGAGAATAGATTTGGCCGAGAAATTGAGTTATCAATTGGAAAAATCTTTAAAACAAGGGGCTAGAGTGATAGTAGGAGGAGAGCGTGACTATTGTAATTTTCAGCCCACACTAATTGATTTTGTGGATGTTAATAATATTGCTTTTAAAGAAGAGACTTTTGGTCCATTGGCAACTATTATTAGAGCCAAAGATGGAAATGATGCTATTGCTATTGCAAATAATCATAGATATGGTTTAGCCTCGGCAATTTGGACAGAAGACAGAGAACGGGCGTATGCTTTAGCTAGAAGAATTGAGGCAGGAAATGTTTTTGTCAATTCTTTGGTTCGATCCGATTCTAGAATTCCTTTCGGAGGAATAAAAAAATCAGGATTTGGAAGAGAATTGTCTGAGGTAGGAATCAAAGAATTTATGAATATGAAGTCATTGATTATTGAGTGATTTTATAAATAGGCGAATTAATAAATCCTTTAAAAAAGGATTCTGTTTTTCGATTTTCAAAACCTTAAACTCATACTAATTTTAAGTGTGGAGTTTAAGGTTTTTTTGTTTTATCGATTTAATCAATGCTTAATTTTTGTAACTAGTTTTAATTTT
>DATEOV010000429.1:0-2893 GCA_035273645.1 Flavobacterium sp.
GGCTTTCAAAGAGATAAAAAACAGCAAAGGTTTTTCCTGTTCCTGAAAACGGTTGACTTGGTATTCCCGTTCTTTCAAAGGAGTTTCTCCCGTGAGTTCACAGAAATCAATTTTGTTTTCCTTGCACCAAGTTTTATAAAAATCCAAATTAGACACAAATGAACTGAAAACAATCGTTTTTTGATTTGATTGTATCAAAGTTTCCAAATATCGGGTCACGGCAATATATTTCCCTGAATCCATTTCCGATTTGGAATCAATCATTTTCGGGTGATTGCTCAATTGTCTCAAACGCATCAAGGTGTTGATGATATTGATTTTGTCTACTCCAGAACCATCAGTTTTTAATAGCGAGTTGCGAGCCTTGGATTTTTCTTCTTCGTATAATTTCTCCTGTTCAGGTTCCATTTCGCAATAGAAAATCTGTTCAGAGAGTTCCGGTAAATCTTTTAAAACCTGTTCTTTGGTACGACGTAAAATAAAAGGGCTGATGAGATTTTTCAGTTCTAATAAACTGCTTTCGTCCTGCTTTTTCTCGATTGGAAATTTATAATTTTCGGCAAAAAAAGAATAGCTACCCAAGATATTCGGATTGATAAATTGCATTTGCGACCATAAATCATCAAGGGAATTCTCAATTGGGGTTCCGCTCAGCGATATTTTATGACTGGCTTTTACCTGATTGATGGCCTTGAAAATTTTGGAGTTTTTGTTTTTGATGTACTGACTTTCGTCCAAAATCAAATACCTGAAATTGTGTTTTTCTAAAATTGAAATATCTCTCGAAACGATCGCGTAACTAGTAAAAATCACGTCGTATTTTTCCAGTTTTTTAGAAAGTATTTTTCGATCGTTACCAATGTATTGCACTCTACGGAAATGCGGAGTGAATTTTCGGGCTTCGTTATACCAATTAAAAACCAAAGATGAGGGCAGGACAATCAATGCTTTTAGGTATTCTTTGGGGGTTGTAATTTCGTTTCCAAACAAATCAAGTTGAACGTTTTCTGCTTTTTCATAATCCAACTGTTCTTGTACTGCAACCAATGTTGTCAAGGTTTGCAGTGTTTTTCCCAATCCCATGTCATCGGCCAAGCAAGCGCCCAAACCGTTGTTGTAATGTTCCAAAAGCCATTTGACTCCATCAATTTGATAGGGTCTCAAAGTTGCTTTTACCAAAGGTGAAGGTTGGTATTCAATATCGCTTTTTAAATTTATCGAACCTTTCAATTCTGGAATATCTTCCAAAACAGCAAAATTGCTTTTAAGTAAAGTAAGATTTCCGTTTTGGACTTTCGCTAATTTAGCCATTGGACCATAAAGCGTCATCCATTCAAACGGGATCAAAAAGTAGTTGCCATTAGGCAAAAGAAAGAGTCGGTTTCGGTTTTTTATGTTTTCAATAATTTCACTGAAACTAAATTCAAATGCTTCACAAACGACTATCATTTTGATGTCAAACCAATCGCTTTTGATTTCATTTGAGAATTGAATATTCACTTTGTGAGCGTCAATTTTCTTGCTGTCAATTTTTAAATCTTTAAGCGAAAAACCATTAGATTCGAGAATTTGCTGATTTTCTATCGCCCATAGAACGGTTGCGAATGGGTCTTGTTTTTCTTCCTTTTGCGAAAGCTCAAATAAACCATTTTCAGTTTTTGACAAACCGATTTCCAGCAATTTGTTTTCAAATGATGCTTCTTCGGCTGTTCTTTTATATTGAATCACTTTGATTTCATCCAAATTACGAATATCAATTTCGGAATGGATTTTCTTGGTCTTGCTATTGTCAAAACTAAAACCGTCATAGTCGAATAAAAGGTTGAGAAAATAAGTATTCTTGAAAAAGTCGTGCGCCAGCTGGAGCGAACAAGAAGTGATTTTGTCTTTTTGTTGGACAGCAAATCCTGAGGCTTCGATATCTACTTTTTTTGCAATATCCTTGATGAACTTTTCAAAATAATCAGGAACCAATTTAGATGGAATCTCAATGGATTTTTTTGTCAAAAAAGGAGTAATTTTTTTAGTATTGATATCTTTTAAGCGGTACAATTTATGATAGGCGATTAACCATCCCGGTTCGTCCAAAAGAAGAGTGATAGCGGTATTTGAAGGATGAAATTCCGTAGTTTCATCCTTTAAAAGTAATGTGTAGGAAATTCCGTTTTCGTGCTTGTCAAATTCAAGACTGGTTTCTAATGCTGGGTTTTTAGAGACAATTCGACTAATGCGAAAATCTTTTTCTTTTCCCAGATTCAGCGAGAGCGGAAAGTCTTCTTGAGATACTAAAGAGTAAAACTGGTCTAAACTAGTTTGTATGAATTGTCGAATACCAAATTCCAGTTTACTGTCTTTAATTAAATCCTCAATGTTTTTGGACGATTTGCTGTTTTTGCTGAATTTCTTAAAAATGACTTCGGGTTTTAGTGCTTCACAAAGCGATAAAACTTTTCTAGTGTTTGTGTCTAAATTTTCAAAAATAACACCAAAACTTTGGAGAACTTCGGGACTCGCTTTTTTCTCTAGATAAGTTATGGCTTCAGAATGCCCAACAATATAAGCAGTCGGAATATAGGTGTTTAGCCTTTTTTCAAAACTAATATCAAAGCAGAATTGGAAGGGATTTTCAGTTTCCAAAAGCAAAAGGGTATTTGATTGTTGTTAGATTTTTTAAAAGACAAATTCCACAAATTTGCACATATTGATTTGTGTAAATTTGTGGAATTTATATGGTTTTTAACTTATTGTGAAATAATTATTTAAAACAAACAGGAATGATTTCACCTTTTGCCAAACAATATTTTTCTACCAATTCGGGAGCTATTTTATTTGTGTAATCTTCCTCAACAACGGTAAAACCAATGCTTCTTAGTTTATCAAAATAATCACGGCC
>DATEOV010000430.1:0-6194 GCA_035273645.1 Flavobacterium sp.
GATTTGGCCAAAATACTTAAAGAAAAAAATATTGGATTCATATATCTGTCAGCGAATTCCAGTAAAAGCATATTGGAAGAAGCCAAAAAAACACAGCCTTATGGATTTATTGTCAAGCCATTTCGCGAGCAGGATGTATTGATAACTTTAGACATTGCCTGTTATCGCCATAAACACGGTGTTGAAACCCAATTGCAGCAGGGGAAAATTTTGGAGAAAAATATTAATGAAATCACTTTTTCTTCCCTAAAATGGGAGCAAGCCTTATTACAACTAGGGAAAACGATACAAACTTATATTCCATTTGATTATATGGGAGCTAGTTTTACTGATGAGTTTTCTAATGCTGTTGGTTTATTTAGAAGAAATTTTGATGTTTACGAATTGATTAACATTGATAAATTTTCTAAAATAACAAATTTCAAAAAAGAAGTGTTAATCGATCTGTATTCCAAATCTTTAAAGTTAGAAAGTCCTCGAATTTATCAAGATGCAGATTTTGCAAAAGTAAGCCAAGATTTCCCAGTTAAGAGATTGGTGTTGGATACTTTTGGAATCAAATCTTTTATCGTGATTCCTTTGATTATTGATGAAAGGACTTTTAATTTTACACTTTACAGTAGGAATTTCGGAATGTATGTCGAGGAGCATTTAGCATTGTTAACGAACCTTCAAAACGTATTGGTCAAGTTTGTCAGTGAAATGTATATTACGGATAAAAAGCTCAATGGCAAGGAAAAAGTAATTTTGAACATTCCTAAAAATCCTCGTCAGGGTTTTGAATCGATGATAGGAAACAGTAAAAAAATGATAACTGTTTTTGATTCCATAAAGAAGGTGGCTCCTTTTGAAACTTCTGTACTGATATTGGGAGAAAGCGGAACAGGAAAAGAAAAAGTAGCGCAAAGCATTCACAATCTTTCCAATCGAAAAGAGAAACCTATGGTTATTATCAACTGCAGTACTATTCCTGAAAATTTAGCAGAATCCCTGTTGTTTGGTCATGAAAAAGGTGCTTTTACAGGAGCTGCAGACAAACGCATCGGAAAATTTGAAATGGCTGATGGAGGAACTATTTTTCTTGATGAAATTGGAGAAATGCCAGTAGATCTTCAGGTGAAATTATTGAGAGTTTTACAAGAAAAAGAAATTGAAAGGGTAGGAGGTCGTTCCTCAATAAAAATTGATGTTCGGATTATTGCCGCAACGAATCGAAATCTGGAGGAAGAAGTGGCAGCGGGACGTTTTCGTTTGGATTTATATTACAGGCTTTATGTTTTTCCAATATTTGTCCCTTCCTTGAGAGAAAGAACGGAAGATATTCCAGTTTTGGCATCTCATTTTATTAATTTATTCACCGAAAAAACGGGATTAAAAGCCCCTTTACTTCAGGAAAATGTGCTTCAACAATTGGAGTCTTATGAATGGCCTGGCAATATTCGGGAATTGGAACATGTAATTGAGCGCAGTATTTTGATGAGTGACGGAAATATGATCAAAGAAATTCAGCTTCCTTTTACAAAAAAGCAAGAAGAGCAGAAACAACAAGAGTTCTCCATCAAAACGATCCATGACAATGAGCGTGATTACATTATTTATATTCTAAAAAGATGTAAAGGAAAGGTTTCTGGTATGGGAGGAGCCGCAGAAATTTTGAATATTCCGTCTTCGACACTCAATTCAAAAATCAAAAAATTAGGTATAAAACACAGTCATTTTTCATAAATAAAATGACTGTGTTATGTTGTTGTTAGTTTAGAGTGACAAAAATTGAAGACCTAACTGCCTCTTTAAGGTTTCGTGTTCGATGTCCTTTACCAAAAGTATCTTCCACAAGTAAAACGTTTCCTGCCTCAAAAATTCTTTTTTCACCTAAAGAGGTTTCAATTTCAATAGCGCCATCCTGCAAAATAATGTATTGCCGTGCCGGAGCCTGATGAAAATCATAATCATAATGCGGTTTTACTTTTCTGAATATGATTCCCGAAACTTCTTGTATTTCGGACAGAAACCCAATTTCGCCACTTTCTTTAAGTGGAATTTTAATATCTTCAAAATGGCTTTCTCCAGCATCATCTGAAAAGACTCGTGTTATTGCGTAGTATTCCATCTTGTTAAATAGTTTGATTGTTTTTTTTAAATCCTTTTAAAAGTTCTTTTTGAACCAAGCAACAGACATATCTACGTCTTCTTGGGTTAAATTATGTCCTGTATTGATTTCATAAAAAGTGACATCTAAGTTGTTCTCTTTTAGAATTTTTAGGTACACATTGGTGTTTTCAATCTTTACGGTTGGGTCATCTTTCCCCGAAGAGAAAAACAATGGCGTTTTATTTTTACTTTTTCCGTTTTGGATGTTTTTGAAAGGCTGCATCGGTCGGTATAATATTGCCCCAGCCAAAAAATCTGGATGAAGTAGTAAAGTGGCTCCTGCAATATTTGCCCCGTTGGAATAACCTAAAGCAATAATTTTTGCGATATCAAAGCTTTCTTTTTCTGCAATTTCTTTTAGGAAATGAACCATTTCATGTGTTCTGAATTCTAAATCCTTTTCATCAAATATGCCCATTCCCAGTCTTTTGAAAAAACGCGGCATTCCGTTTTCATTTACATTCCCACGAAGGCTCAAAATATTGATATCACTACCAAAGTTTTTTGCCAATGGTACTAAATCATGCTCATTTCCGCCAGTTCCATGTAAGAGCAAAAGTGTTTTTGCATTTGCATTTCCTTTACCTTTAAAAATATAGTGCAAGGGTTGAAAGTCCATAATTATAATCAATTAATTTTTACTAAATGTTTTTCTATTTCCTCTCTGCGGCTTTCGTATTGAGGTGGTAATTTTAAATCTTTTCCTAAATTTTCCAAAGTTTCATCGACAGTAAATCCTGGGTTGTCGGTGGCAATTTCAAAAAGTACGCCTCCAGGTTCTCTAAAATAAAGAGAATGAAAATATTGTCGGTCAATTTGTTGAGTTATGCCTAATCCTAAAGCTTCTATTTTTTCGCGGAAGTGCATTAGAATTTCGTCATTTTTCACACGGAATGCTACATGATGGACAGAACCGTTGGCCACATGACCTTTCTTTTCCTCTGGTAATTCCACTAAATCCACTATTGAAGCATTTTCTACAGCTTTCGTTGCGTAACGGTAGCGATTCACATTCTGATCGATTAATTCATATCCAAATACATTGGTCAAAATCGCAGCAGTTGCTTTGATATCAGTAAGTGTCAAAGTAATATTATGAAAGCCTTTTAGGGCGTTTTCTGCTTTTATTTCGTCGGTGTCCCAAGCTTTTCTGTTGTCTTCTGTTTTGGATTCTATTAATTCCAATTTTAACCCATCTGGATCTAAAAAGGAAACATATCTTTCTCCAAATTTTTCTGAAGGTTTGTTGTAAATAACATTGTGTTGATCCAAACGATTTACCCAGAAATCCAAACTTCCTTTTGGAACAGAATAACCAATTTCTGTAGCCATTCCTGTTCCTTTTCTTCCTTGTTGAATTCCTTCTCCCCAAGGGAAAAAAGTTAAGATGGTTCCGGCGCTTCCTACTTCATCCCCAAAATAAAAATGATAAGTTCCTGGATCGTCAAAGTTCACTGTTTTTTTGATAAATCTTAATCCTAAAACTTTTGAATAAAAATTGAAATTACGTTTGGCATCACCTGCGATTGCTGTAATATGGTGAATGCCTAAGATTTTATTTTCCATGATATGAGTTTTAAATATTTATATAACAAATTTAGGTCGTTTAAAAAGCCATGTCATTGAACTAGAACAAGAAATGAACAGTTTTACTATTGAATCAATTTATTTAAAACTGGTCAAATACTTTTGAAGGCTCAAAATTTAAAAATCGGAAATGGGTGTGTTGGATTCACGATTAGATTTTTAGCAAATAATTTGATAAGGAACAGATGAAAGCCCTTATTAGGAAATAGGTTTCTGATTAATCTTATATCTTCTTTTTTTCGACCTTTTGGCACTAAACCAAAAGTGAGATCAATTAAATCGGCTTCCCTAAAAATTTCTGCCAATACAGATGATTCAACTGTACTTAATTTATGATGGTTGTTTATCATCATTTCAACTTCATTTGTATCTGAAAAACTTATGTTTTGTTTTTTGCAATACTCTCTTGCTAATTGTACCGAAGGTTCTAAATAATCGAGGGTTTTGTGGGTCCAAATGCCGAGGTCGTGAAAGGCTGTTGCAATAGACAGTTTTTCCAATTCTTGATTTGGATCCAATTGCGTTAGAGCAAAATTATAAACTCTATAAACATGATTTCTGTAGGAGGCATAGTTTTCTCCCAATTCGGATCGATAAGTATTTAGTATGTTGTCAATCGTATCGTTTGTGATAATTGGTACCATATTATAAAGATTTACATTTCCCTACTATGTTTTAAAGGCGAAAAGTATGCCAATTGGTAAATTTGGCGTTTACGTTGGGTTTTGGAATTTTTGGAAAAACTTAATTTGCGATATTTGGTAAATCCCCAAGCTTAATTTTCGAAATAAAGTATATGAAAACCTATTTGGTGTAATTTATGAAATTAGATTTAAAACTTAGAAACTATTATAGGGAAACTCATAGCTATCTTAGTTACCGATGGCCAGTAAATAGAAATTGAAAAAGATTCTATTTTATGGTCACTTTATTATATTTGTAATCCATATTATTTATTTGCTATTAGTTTGAAAAAATATCTACTGTTTTTTGTATTATTTATGATAAGTTATTCGGGGTATTCATCGGGTGCTGCGGATTCTATTTTTGATAAGTTAAATGATGCCTTAAAAAATAAACAGAAATATGTTCTATTAAAAGAGGAACGTATTTTAAACTTCAAAAAAATTAAATCAGACGGTTTATCAAAAGAGCAAGAATACAATTACAATAAAACTTTATATACTGAATACCAAAAATTCAATTCTGATTCGGCGATTTTATATGTCAAAAAGAATCTTATAATTGGTTCAGAACTCCAAAATAAGGATTTGTCAGATTTAGCCGAATTGCAATTAGCCAATCTGTATTCGTCATCGGGGAAATATCGAGAATCTGAAGCTATTTTAAAAAGTATCAATAAAAAGACATTAGCAAAATCACTACTTCCTAATTATTATATGGTTTATAGGGAGTTTTTTGAACATTACAATGCAAACAGTAACAGTAAAATATATATTGAGCAAATCGGGAAATACAGAGACTCTTTATTGACTGTATTAAATCCAGCAACATTGGATTTTAAAATTAACCAAGTTCAGAAAAATATTTTCAATGGAAAATTTACTCTTGCCCTAAAAGAATTATCGGTTTTATTGAAAAGCACAAAAGAGGAAGATTCGCAGTATGCGATGATTACGTATCTTTTTGGAAGTATTTACGAAAGGACCAATCAATTAGAATTAAGAAAAAAGTATTATGCGCTTTCAGCTACAGCAGATATAAAAAATGCCATAAAAGACAATGCTTCGCTTCAGGAATTGGCTTTGGTTTTTTATGAAATTGGTGATGTTGACATGGCTTATAAACTCACACAATCTGCAATCGAAGACGCACTTTATTGCAATGTTCAGTTTCGAACATTGCTAATGTCTGAGATTTATTCGATTATTAATACAGCTTATTTAGAAAGAGAAGCTGAAAGAAAAACCGAATTGCAATTGTATTTGTTATGCATTAGTCTGCTTTCTGGATTCTTAATTTTGGCAGTTATTTATGTGTACAGGCAAATGAAAAAAGTTTCCAGAATTCGTGAAGAACTTTTTATGACCAGTCAAAAATTAGCCGAATTAAACAAAGATATTACTCAAACAAATAGCCAGTTACAGGAACGAAACGCCCAATTATCTGAATCTAATCATATTAAGGAAGAATATATTGCTCATTTTTTTAATCTGTGTTCGGCTTATATCACTAAGTTGGAAAATTATCGTGTTATTTTAAACAAGAAAGCAGCACTAAAACAGTTTGATGAGATTAGCAAAATGCTAAAATCCACCATTTTGGTTGAAAAAGAACTTCAAGAATTGTATGAGAACTTTGATGTAATTTTTCTAAATCTGTATCCAACTTTCGTAAAAGACTTTAATGCATTACTTATTAATGAAGAGCAAATTGTATTGAAACAAGGAGAGCTGTTAAATACAGAACTTCGCATTTTTGCGCTAATCCGTCTT
>DATEOV010000431.1:0-3350 GCA_035273645.1 Flavobacterium sp.
CTGCAGGCTACTATTAACATTATGACTTGGTTGTGAGCCTTGAGTTTTTATAAGTTTTGGATGTCCACCAACTATTGTTTTTGATTCACTTACCTTTTCTTTTGGTAAGTCTTTTTTGATTTGTCCGTTGCAGGCAGTGAAAAAAAATAATATTGTCAGTAAAGTCAAAGCTCGTGTCTGTGAAAAATATTTTTTTATAATTCGAATTTTCATAGATGTTATTTGTCTATTTTAGGCGTCACTCTGCAATGACAGCTAACGTTCTGGCACTACAGCGGGTTTGGGATTAAATTAAGCCCTATTTTCGGATTTGCCAAATCATCCCAAATACAAAACTATCTTTCCATTAAGCCCAATGCCCAAATCCGCTGTAGTGGCTGTTAGCGGTTCGGTTGTTTGTTTATAAAGTTTATCTATTCGAATTTTCAATTAAGTTAGCTTACTAAACAACAACTTTTATACTCTTTGAAGAGGTTGTTTATATATATCAGGGAAATTCGGGTTTTACTTTATAACTATTAAAATTACAATCGCCTTTTATCATTTTATCCAAAATTATTTTTTGGAATCTATTTTCAATTTCTTTTGCTTCTGATTTGCTTAAATCGTCAAAATACAACCATCGAGGTGTTCCTCCCACCATTCTAAAAACCGATCTTATGGAAGTACGAGCGATATTTTTTAATTTAGGACTTGACCCTAATACTGTAACGTAATACATTTCTTCTTCAAAATCGTTGTTGCCTTTCAAATAAAAAACTTTTCCTTTTAAAAAGTCAAAACCTTTCTCTTCCCAATTGTCATAATTCTTCCATTTTTCTGGTACTGCTAAATGTTGAGAACTTTCTTTAAATTTATCTAAGCATATATTTAATTTTTCTTCACTGCAATTAAATTCATATATGGATCCACTACCTAAAGTACCAGCTATTTTGTCATTGCAACTTGCTAACAATAATATCACACTCACTATTATTAATTTCTTCATTTTGTTTTTTTGTTTTTCTATTAGAAACTCCAACATTCACGTTTCTGCTTTTCAAGTTCCAATTAGAAACACTGACTTTCAAGTTTCAATGTCAAATTCCAATATTTGCTTTTCGGATTTACACTTTCCAATTTTAAACATCAAAAATCGAATTCTGCTAATTTCGACCCAATTTTAAAGTTTGCTTATTCAGTTTCTGCATTTCAAAAGCCTAATCTTTAAATCTGGTTTTCTCCTCGTTTCTGGTCAACTGACCGCTAACGTCTTGGTACTACAGCGGGTTTGGGATTAAATTAAGCCCTATTTTCGGATTTGCCAAATCATCCCAAATACAAGACATTTTTCCATTAAGCCAAATGCCCAAATCCGTTGTAGTGGCTGTTATGCGTTCGGCATTTTATTTATGTCGGTATATTACTTCCCATATCGGTTCAAATTGTAACTTGTCAAATTCTAACGAATGTAAATTTTTTTCTTTATAGATACCGTTGCTAAAAGTGTCTTGTATCCAATTTACAAAAGTCCAGTTTCCTGCTTTTTCAGGTTTGCCCCATCTTCTTGTTTTTAAGATTGTGGCTTTCGAGTTTATTCTTTCTGACAACTCTTTCATAATCGGTTTGGAGTCAAGTTTTAAACTCTTGGCAATTGCAACTACAATAAAATATCCGAATTTAATATCACGTTTTTTTTCAAAATCTCTTTCATTAGATATTGAAATATAAATTTCTGGTGGTGATTGTCTTTTTTCGCAAATTGTCCAAATAGGCGACCAAAGTTCAAAATCAAGAAAGTGGTTTTCAGTGTTATTAGGCGTTGTCCACTTCTCGTGTGATTTTTCATCCCATTTAAGTCGTCCAAGCTTTATGTCTGAATGATATACAAATTCCTCGTTTTCCTTTTTAGAAATTCGTTTTTCGGGCTTGTATTTTGTTGCTCTGATTCTTGTCTCTTTTAAAATTACATTCTGTTTTATTAGCAAGTCAAAATATGGTTCAAAATCCGATTTCCAATTTGTTTTTATCCAAGGAGATTTGTTCTCTTCAGTCTGTCCAAAAATTAAGTAAAAGTCATATTGTCTGTTCTCCCAACTTGAATCAGCATTAGTCAAATTTTCGTAAAGGTTTATAAACTTATTTCCTAATTCCTTTATAGATTTCATTGTCTGTTGGTTCATTTTGGTTTTTGATGCTGACGCATAACGTTCCCTTGCTACTAGTGGTTTGGGATTAAATTAAGCCCTATTTTCGGATTAGCCAAATCATCCCAAATACAAAACCATTGTTCCATTAAGCCAATTGCCCAAATCACTAGTAACAAGTGTTATGCCTTCGTTGTTTGTTTTTAATCGTCTGTTTGTTTGATAGTTGTTGTTGTGAATTTATAATTCTCCTTTAAACGCTTGGTCTAGCAAACTGCTTTTTAATGCTTTTAGGTTGTTGAGTTTACTTTGGATTTCGTTGATAATTTCGTTTGCTTTTTGGGTTATCAATTTTATTGTTGAAACAATTTTTTCTTGTTCGCTTATTGAAGTTGGTAAAGGTATTTTTATTGATAATAAATCTTTATCAGAAATTGCAGGATATTGAGCTCCTTTTATAAATGGAACAATTAATTCTTGTACTTTTTCGGAAGTTAAATAATAAAATAAAAATTCATTATTTAGTTTTTTTGCAATTGGTCTTAAAACACAAAAACCTGTTGATGCAATTGGATTTGCATAATCCTCATTTATAATTGCAATATTTTTTAAATTTGGTCTCGTTGTTGCAAAAATAATATCACCTAATTGAACCTCTTTTTTTGCTCTACTTGGTGCATCATTTCCTTTGAGTATTTTTGGAGAATTGATAGTGTAATTTTGATTATTGATAGATGAAATATCAATGTATGTAAATTCGTTTTCATTAAAAGCTATTATTGGATTTATGTTATTAGTTTTTTCTAAAAGCGAACCAATTGTAACTTCTCTACAAGTTAATTTACCAAACTCTTCGTCCAAACTACACAACGTTTCTATTTGGTTCATAAAATCATTAATTTTTAAATCGCTTTCTTTTATTTTTGAAAGTATTTTTTTAGGTGTTAAGTGTTCTACTTCAACTACTTTATGAGGGTTTTTGGCACTTATGTCATAGTCAACAATATCTTTTATATCAACTGTCCAATCGTTGCAACCGTCATTTGTTTTGGCATTGGTAGCGTTGCGTTTATTGGGATTGTGAAATAGTTCTACAAATTCTTCAAGATGTTCGTAAGTAATGGGTTTGTTTTTGGTTAGTTTGCTTGCTGGCGTTACATCATAATACCAAATTTTAGACGTGGCACCTTTTCGGTCAAAATACAAAATATTGGTTTTCACACC
>DATEOV010000432.1:0-4151 GCA_035273645.1 Flavobacterium sp.
ACCTCCAGTATTATAATTTTGTTCCAAAGCATTTGCAAGTTGTGCATCATTTGGTGCTTTACCATGCCAAGCATGACTGTACATCATATAATCCACACCGTTCCCCATTTCAGTATGAAGTAGTACACAAACTGGTTTCCCTTTTCCGGTTCTTGCTTTTGCTTCATTCATTCCTCCAATGATCGCTTCAATGTCATTTCCTTTGGTAATTTCAATAACTTCCCAATCAAAAGCTTCGAATTTAGCGCGAATGCTTCCCATTGCCAAAACTTCGTCAGTAGTACCGTCAATTTGTTTTCCGTTAAGGTCAACAGTTGCGATAATATTGTCTACTTTTTTAGCAGATGCATACATAATCGCTTCCCAGTTTTGGCCTTCCTGTAATTCACCATCACCGTGAAGTGTGTAAACGATATGATTGTCATTGTTTAGTTTTTTAGCCTGAGCCGCACCAATTGCCACAGATAACCCTTGTCCCAATGAACCAGAAGCAATACGTACTCCAGGTAAATTGTCATGAGTTGTTGGGTGTCCTTGTAATCTTGTGTTGATTAAACGGAAGGTAGCTAATTCCTTAACCGGGAAATAACCGCTTCTTGCCAAAACGCTGTAAAATACAGGTGAAATATGTCCGTTTGAAAGGAAGAACAAGTCTTCTCCAATTCCGTCCATGTCAAATCCTTCTTTGCGATCCATAAGATTTTGGTACAAGGCCACTAAAAATTCGGTGCAACCAAGAGACCCTCCTGGGTGACCTGAATTAACAGCGTGAACCATACGAAGAATGTCTCTTCTTACTTGGATAGTTAAATCGTTTAATTGTTGTGTGTTAGGCTTCATTTTGTGTGTAAAAGTTAAACTGCTGCAAAAGTAATTTTTTTTTATCGTAAGACAAATGATTTCAACGGCAATTTCAATGATAATGGTAATTTCGACAACAATTTTAAATATTACCTTGTGTGAAGTGGAGGGGGTCAAGTCTAAAATCTGAAATCTGGCTTCATCTGGGCGTGCCACCATAAGAAAAAGGGGCTGACTAATGGTATCGATTAGTTGCCCCTTTTCCTTATGTTGTCGGGCTATCCGCGCTACTTCGGTAGCTTGCTTCTATCCCTCACGCTGTGGTTAAACCAGATATTTAGTGATTTAAAACTAACCGATTTATATTTTACTTTGTAGACTTCTCCATCCATCACCATTATGGACATCAGTATAACCGTGTGTTTTGAGAATGTTTTTTGCTCTTGCGCTCCTCATTCCCGAAGCACAACAAGTGATAATGGGTTTGTTTTTGTCTTTCAGTTGGGATAAACTATTTTTCAAAATATCTACGGGGATATTTATGGAGCCTTCAATATGTCCACTGGCATATTCAACCTTGCTTCGTACATCTAGAATAATGCCACCTTGTTTTATAAGTGCTGCATAATCTACAGTAGATCCGAAGCCGAATATTTGTTTTAGTTTATTTAGCATTTTGTTTATTATTTGGATTGAAAATAATTGACATCCAGCCATGAACCACCATTATAGCAATCGATTTCTTTTTGAGAAAGATAATGCTGCGCTTGTCCACTTCGGTTTCCGGAGGCGCAACAAAGAACCAAAGGTGATTTTAGGTTTTGCAGTTCTTCAAATCGCTCTTGAACTTCATTCAGTGGGATGTTGATCGATCCAACAACGTGTCCACCGCTGAATTCCTCTCGAGTTCGTACATCTACAATCGTGCATTGTTGCTCTTTTATTATATTTTCTAAAGTCATAATATTTGCTTTAAAGTGTATTGTTTTATAACGCAAAATTACAACAGAAATTAAGGTTGTATAGTAACTTTTGTTACACAAGTTTTTTTATTCAATCTTTTACTGGATGTTCAGCTTATGTACCTTCAAATATTATTTATAGGCATGAATAGATTGTCCAACAAGTTTCCAATTACCATTTATTTTTTCAAGTAATCGAATTTCATGCGAAAAGGTTTTCTTGCCATCTTTAGCAATAGATACTTCATCATGGCTGACCCAAGCATTATCATCGTGAATGCTCATTTTATAATTTGTATTTATGGAGGTGCCACCACTGGCATTAACAAGAGGTTTGATAATGTCTTCAGCAGGAATGTCTAACGCTTTACCATCAACAGTTGAAATTAAAATTTTACTATAAGGCTGTATATGCCAGCAGGCAGCATGTGTTTTACTGTCGCCCAATCTCCAACTGGAAGATTCTTTTTCAAGGAGACTTTTAATGGCTTGTGTATCATCTGTTTTTGGATTGCAACTCAGTAAAATTAAACTCGGTATAAGATGCATGACTAATTTTAATTTCATAATAGTTTGGTTTTTGATTAATAGAGTGTGAAAGATACGTTTTGTCTGAATTAAATAGTAAAACATTTTAAATTTTGTAATTATCTAATTTTGTTCAGAGAAGTATTTGGATTGTCATGAACCCACTATTCATTCATCGGAAGGAAAATATTTTTTTGATGCTGGTTTTAAATTAGACTATCTTTGCCGACTGATAAAAAGCCTATATGAAGTTTGATTTACTAAAAACAGATCCGCAATCGAAAGCGCGTGCGGGAAGTATTACTACAGATCACGGTGTTATTGAAACACCTATTTTTATGCCTGTTGGGACTGCTGCCTCAGTAAAAGGAGTGCATCAAAGAGAATTGAGAGAAGAAATAAATCCAGATATTATTCTTGGAAACACTTACCATTTATACTTGCGTCCACAAACCGAAATTCTTGAAAAAGCGGGTGGATTGCATAAATTCATGAATTGGGATCGTAATATTTTGACCGATTCAGGAGGATATCAAGTGTATTCCCTTTCGGCAAACCGTAAAATTAAGGAAGAAGGAGTAAAGTTTAAATCACATATTGATGGTTCGTATCACTTTTTTACACCAGAGAATGTGATGGAGATTCAGCGTACTATTGGAGCTGATATTATCATGGCTTTTGATGAGTGTACACCTTACCCATGTGATTACCGTTATGCACAACGTTCAATGCACATGACTCACCGTTGGTTGGATCGTTGCATCAATCATTTGGATAAATTGCCTTTTAAATATGGCTATGAGCAAACGTTTTTCCCAATTATACAGGGAAGTACTTATAAAGATTTAAGAAGACAATCGGCAGAATATATTGCCAATTCCAATCAACAAGGAAATGCTATTGGTGGACTTTCTGTAGGGGAGCCTGCTGAGGAAATGTACGCGATGACCGAAGTGGTTTGTGAAATTCTTCCAGAAGACAAACCTCGTTATTTGATGGGTGTGGGAACTCCAATCAATATTTTGGAGAATATCGCGCTTGGAATCGATATGTTTGACTGTGTGATGCCTACGCGTAACGCCAGAAACGGAATGCTATTCACCGCCAACGGAACGATTAATATCAAGAACAAAAAATGGGAAGCCGATTTCTCTCCGATAGATGAAATGGGCTATACTTTTGTTGATACTGAATATTCTAAAGCTTATTTACGTCACTTGTTTGCTGCCAATGAATATTTAGGGAAACAAATTGCTACTATACACAATCTTGGTTTTTATATGTGGTTAGTTCGTGAGGCCAGAAAACATATCTTAGCCGGCGATTTCAAGCCTTGGAAAGAAATGATGGTGAAAAATATGAGCCAACGATTGTAAAAGTGTTTAATCGGTTAATCGTTTATTTGTTTAATCGAATAAACATTCAACGAATAAACGATTCACAGTTAACCGATTCAACGAATAAACGATTCAACCATAACTATGCTAACAATAATTGACAAATACATTTTAAAAAGATATTTAGCCACTTTTGCGGTGATGCTTTTGTTATTTGCTCCTATTGGAATAATCATTGACGTATCGGAGAAGATTAATAAAATGCTGGCTAATGAAGTACCGGTTTTAAAAATCGCTATTTATTACTATCATTTTACGATTTACTTTATGAATAACCTCTTCCCGATATTTTTGTTTATATCGGTTATTTGGTTTACCTCAAAATTAGCCAATGATACAGAGATTATTGCTATTTTGAGTTCCGGGATTTCGTTTACTCGATTCATGAGACCTTATATTATAGGAGCTTCTATTGTTTCTATTATTGTATTGCTTATGGGTTTTTGGGTTATACCTGTATCTA
>DATEOV010000433.1:0-3578 GCA_035273645.1 Flavobacterium sp.
TGACAAAAGAATTAGAGAAAAACTTAGCAATGAAGTTAGGTGAAACTGATTCTGCTGATAAGTTTATGGTTTTTGGTCGTGGTGTACTTCACTTGTCGGTTCTTATTGAAACAATGAGAAGAGAAGGATATGAATTGCAAATTGGTCAGCCACAAGTTATCATCAAAGAAATTGACGGTAAAAAATGTGAGCCAATTGAGGAATTGACAATCGATTTACCAGAAACTCTTTCAGGTAGAGCGGTTGAGTTCGTTACTATGCGTAAAGGTGAAATGCTGAGTATGGAAACTAAAGGTGAACGTATGATTGTAAAATTTAATATTCCATCACGTGGAATTATTGGATTGCGTAATCAATTGCTTACTGCTACAGCTGGTGAGGCTATTATGGCACACCGTTTTATAGGATACGAACCTTACAAAGGAGAAATCGCTGGACGTAACAAAGGTTCATTGATTTCTATGGAAAAAGGAAAAGCTATTCCTTATTCTATCGATAAATTACAAGATCGTGGTAAGTTTTTTGTTGAACCAAATGCTGAAATCTACGAAGGTCAGGTAATTGGAGAAAACTCTCGTGGTGATGATATGTGTGTAAACGTAACTAAAGAGAAAAAACAATCTAACGTTCGTTCTTCTGGAAATGATGAAAAAGCGAGAATTATTCCTCCAATCATTTTCTCTCTTGAAGAAGCTTTAGAGTACATTCAAAAAGATGAATATGTTGAGGTAACTCCAAAATCTATTCGTTTGAGAAAAATCTATTTGACAGAAACTGATAGAAAAAGATTTAAAATCTAAAAGATTTAAATTTTCAATATTTAAAATCCCAAATTCCGATAAGGAGTTTGGGATTTTTGTTTTATAGCTAATTTGAGTTTGATTATTAAGGAGAGGAAACATTTGGTTTTGTCGGTGAACATTGTTCCTGCTGTCCGCTTTTTTCCCGATTAACAAAAACTACGGCAAAAAAGCCTTGTTTTTCTAAATCGGGAGATGCCGCTTCCATCAGGGCTAAGAGTTAGTATTTTGCCTTTTTTGGAATCATTTTTAAAAGAAAAAATGTAATAATTGAACCAGATTACTAATGTGCAGCAGTCATTTTGATATTGATTTTAGTATCGGCGGTAACTGTGAATTTTGCATCTTCGTATTTAGGAGGTCCCATAAAACCTTTCGCATTATTGGAACAGGCAACAGGTTCTTTCGGCATTCCGATGAAGTTTTTGTCCAGTTTTTTATTATTGTTTTCGTCATGATAAACTAGAACGGTATATTCTCCTTTGGGTATTCCATTAAAAGTAACCGATGCCATATTGGATTTAATTGGAGTAGAAATAGCCTTATAGGATATTTTAAGGAATTTGTCTTTGGCATTGTATAATTCAGCAGTTAACGATCCGGTGTTGTTTTTTATCCCCGAAACGGAAACGGTAAGATCTGAATTTTGGGCGAATCCAAAATTGGAAATTAATAATACGATTGGGATGAAATGTTTAAGCATATTTGTTGTTTTTAATAAGCTCTTAAATTTACAAAATTTTGATGGTTGAGCTCAAAAAATGATAGTATTAAACATTATCAGAAACAAAATTATATAGAGCGTATTTGCAACAGTAAACAGAGAGTACCCTATATGGAAATAAATAAATTTTTAGTTTTTAAATTTGGATTTAATCTTGGATGTCCAGCTTCTACAGCTAATTTGGTACTAAATTAAACCCATTATTTGGATTTGCCACCAGAGTGATAGCGAACAGGCGAAGCAAATCATCCCAAATACAAAGCCAACTTCCCATTAAGCCTATTTGCTTGAATCTGTTGTAGTAACTGTCATGAGCAGTGCTTCTCGTCGCCATTAAATGACTAACGCTACTACTGTATGAACTTTAATTTTGTCCTCTTCAATTAAAAAGGTGTCTGTCCCAAAAGGAATTTCTGCAATGATAGATTTACTTGCCCAGATAATGTGAGCAACTTTATCGATAATGGTCAACTGTTTCATTTCAAATTCCGAACCTGAAGGAATTAGACTAAACATTTCTTCGAACAACTGGCGGATTTTATCCAATCCTTTTAATATTCCTTTGTCACATAATAAGGTGGATTCCTCTGTATAATCCAACATTATTTCGTCAAGGTTGTTGTTGCCAAATGCTGTTAAATGATGCATTAGCACTTTTTTTGTTGCTATCTCTACTGTATTCATTATTAATAGTTTTTTGAATGTTAGAAGCTAAATTGACCCGTTGTCTTCATCTTGCCTTTGTTTTGCTTTTAGCGCCTTTTTTGTTACTTTCAAGTCTTTAAAATATCCAATTGTTGCAATATCAACATATAGGCCTATGCTTCCTTTTTTAGTATTGCCCAACATTTTATCAACTACAAAACTTGAATACTTCATGTTGTTAATAAACATTTCCGCCGATTCTCCATTTACTTCAATCCGCATAGTAATCCATTCATTTAAAGCAACTGGTGCTGATCCTTCGTATGACCCTGCTGGATAATTTTTGCGTAGTGTTTCAAATTTATAGTTGGGATATGAAAAATACTGAATTGCATGATTTCTTGCATATTGATTATTTGCTCTCCCAACCTTTGGCCTAAGATAAATAGATTCAAACGCTGAATCATTTTCAGTTATTCGATAATAAACGCCAATAAAGCCTGCTGCTGGTTTGTAAGGAGAAGGATTTTGTATTTGGCTATACATTTTCACTTCAATTGTGCCGTTCTCAAAATCTTCTAATCCAAGCAATTTAGCATAATGTGGCCCATCTACGGTAGCTTCCAATCGATTTTCATCAAATGGAAAAGCTTTTAAATCTCTCTCTATTTTTAAAACATTTTTGCCTTGAAACTTGACAATAGAGCCTGTAACATTGTGCAGCTCAAAAAAATGCTTACCCAATTTAAGTTGCTGACTAAAAACAACATTTGAACATAATAATATTGTTAATAGAAGGATTAATTTTTTCATCGAATTTCTTTTTTTAGTTTGAATTAAATTTTTGCTTTTGCTTCGGTTAAGTTTACTGGTTTTCCAATTGCTCCAAATTCGTGTAAATCACCAAAAACTTCGATACGAATAGATTGATCTAGACCGCCCACTTTTACTGCGTCAAAACCATTGTCGTGTAGTAGTTGCTCAATTACTGTCTCAATGGTTGTGTCGTCTGTTGCATAAAATAATACAGATTTTTTAGACGATTGATGAGCTGCACTTGCCAACGAAGCTGCACCTAATGTTCCCAATGCTTTTACCAATTTTGCATCTTTTGGAAGTAGGGCAGCATTCAATTGTCCTGCTGATTCTTTTTCACCAATAATTTTTTTGAAGCCACCATTTTCGTCTGGTGCAATTGGGTTTGAAGGGTCTATGATAATTTTTCCTTGCAGTTCACTGCTATATTGTTTAAACAATTCTTGTATGGTGTTGAACCAAACTGAAAGTACAATTATGTCCGCATTTTTAATTGCTTCACCAGTTTCAGATGCTGTTACAAGGCTTCCTAATTCTTGTGCCAATGTTGTTGTTTCCTCCAATTTACGGCTTGCAATGATTATGGGTCTGTT
>DATEOV010000434.1:0-8739 GCA_035273645.1 Flavobacterium sp.
AAAATGAATATGAATTTTTTTATAAAAGCACTATAGGAATAGGGGATTGGAGTGTTTTTTATTCGTTCGCAACCACCACAAATATCAGTAAATGACTGAAATTCACTATTTAAAATAATTAATTGATCGCCCGATATTTTGTGTGTCACATGCAAATCATTAATTTTTTGAAAAATCATTTTGGCTATTTGATTGGGTCTGTGCTTGTGATGATCTAGTACCAAATCAACATTGTCAAACAATTGCATACTTGTTTCATCATCCTTTAAATGCTTGTTTAATATCGATGCATAACTTGGTATTACTTTTCTAAAATAAGCCAAATCCTTTTCGTCTTTTAATATAACTGAAAGTTTGATAGCCAAATTTCTACTATTATTGACTAAAGCTCCCCATAATTTACGACCTTCCCACCAACGATCATAAGCAGAATTTATTCGATAAGCTAAAAGCAACGAGATAACAAAACCCAATGTCGTATGAATCACAAAAAGGTTTTTAACGTGACTGGTTTCTGTTAATTTAAAATATTCCAGTTCTAAGTAAGCAATTAATCCAGAATATAAAGCAATAAGGATTAATAAAGGAAATAATTTTCTAAATGTATCCGACTTGCGAATACGAAAGATATAAGTGAACCAAATTTTAGGATTATAAGATATCATTCTGATTTTTTATGCCAAAAATAATTAAAAATTGAGAGTACCAGCTAATTCACGTAATGTAATTTCAGATAATTTTGCTTGAAATTGTGCACTACTCAAACGAATTCTTGAATTGATATAATTTAATTGGGCTGCTCTAAACTCAACAGAAGTAATGGTTCCGATTTTAAATTTTTCAGCCGTTATTTCAAGATTTTGCTTAGAAATAGCTGTGTTATTTGCCTCTAAATCTATCAAATCTAAATTGGTTAAATATATTTGAAAAGCAACGGTCAAATTACTTCGAAGTTGAATCAATTGTTGATCGATCAATAATTTAGAATTGTCAACTTGCATTTTGGCAATTTTTTCATTTCTGTTTTGTGCATCACCATCAAATAAATTCAAAGAAGCCGTAAAACCATAATTCAAACCATGTGCAGAAGATTGAGTTGTAAAACCAAGGCTTGATTTTGTATCATTAAAATTATATCCCGTATTTAATTTAACCGTTGGATAGCGTTCCCCTTTTATTTGTTTCAAATCTAATTCCGATACTTTTTTGTTGATAATTTGCATCTCTAATTCTGGATTTTGCTTTTCTGCTAACGTTATTAGATCAACAAGTTTTAATTTTCGATCCACATTTATTCCTTCAGAAACTTTAAAATCGGTATTCAAATCTCTCGCCAATATCTGATTCAAAAGTGTTTTAGCGTTGGCATAAGTCTGTTTTTCCTTTAATAAGTTACCAAGATCCGTGTTCAAATCCACTTGAGCATTCAATACATCCAACTTAGATCCTTTTCCGATAGTGTATCTGTTTTTAGTGAACTCTAATCTTTTTTGCGAAATGATAATTGTAGAATCCAAGTCAGATAATTTTTGTTGCTCTTGTATCAAATCATAATAAACCGAATTCACACTGCTTACTTTGTTGATAATAGTCATTTTCAATTGAGCATCACTCATATTTTGCAATTCCTTCAATTGATCATATTTGGCAAACATTTTTAAACCATCAAAAATGGTCCAATCCAAAGCAACTCCATAATTCAAGTTATTATTTTTTGCGTTTTTTAACTCAACTGTAGTTCCATCCGATCGAGTTTGAGAAGTGTTCAGAATGCTATTATTATCTGTTGCTACAGCACTTATGGAAGGCAACATTCCTGCATTTCCAATAGCCACATTCGTTTTGTCAATTTTTAAATTATTGTCAGCAATTTTTATTTCATAATTGTTTTCCAATGCAATTTTAACAGCATTTTCAAGTGTAAGCATTTCTTGTGCATTTCCTATTGTAAAGCAAAAGAAAAACAGCAAGAGACTTTTAAAAAACAGTTTGGTATTCATATTATTAGTTATTACTTAAATTGCCTCCAGCTAAAGCTAGAGGCAATTTAATACTTTGAAAAAATTATTTTTTTACGTCATTTTCATATTCATCGATATGATCAAATTCTGGGTAATGTTTGCGAGCCTTAGACCACATTAAATACAAGGCCGGAATTACAAACAAAGTAAGTATCAAAGAGAAAATGGTTCCACCAACGATAACAACTCCCATACCAATTCTGCTTGTTGCTGCAGCACCTAATGACAATGCAATTGGCAAAGCTCCTAATGAAATTGCCAAACTGGTCATCAAAATAGGGCGTAACCTTGATTCAGAAGCTTCCAAAATCGCTTCTAGTTTTGGTTTTCCTTGCTCTCGTAATTGATTCGCAAATTCGACAATCAGGATTCCGTTCTTCGTTACCAATCCAATCAACATGATAGTTCCAATCTGACTAAAAATATTCCAAGTTTGATTAAACAACCAAAGCGAAAATAAGGCTCCGGCGACCGCCATTGGTACAGTCAGTATAATAATAAAAGGATCTACAAAACTTTCAAATTGGGCCGCTAATATCAGAAATATCAACAATAATGCTAATCCAAAGGCGAAAGAAGTATTCGAACTACTTTCTACGAAATCTCTAGATTCTCCACCTAAATCGGTTGTAAATGAATCATCAAGAACTTTGGCTTTAATTTCGTTCATCGCATCAATTCCATCGCTAAGACTTTTACCTGGAGCGAGACCTGCGGAAACTGTCGCCGACATATATCGATTATTATGATATAACTGCGGAGGATTGCTTTGTTCTTCAATCTTAACCACATTATCCATTTGAATGAGCTCACCTTTATTGTTTTTAACATACATTGAAGTCAAATCCAAAGGTTTTGAACGATCTTCTCTTTCAAACTGGCCAATTACTTGATATTGTTTTCCGTTTCTAATAAAATATCCAAAACGTTGACCACTCAAGGAAAGCTGTAAGGTTTGAGCAACATCTTTTACTGAAATTCCCAAACTTTCGGCTTTAGCTCTATCAATCGAAACATTGATTTCAGGCTTATTGAATTTTAAATTCACATCGGTAACAGAGAAAACATCACTTTTTGCTGCTTCATCCATAAACAAAGGAATTTTTTCTCTTAATTTTTGAAAATTAGGCGCTTGAATAATGTATTGAACAGGTAAACCACCACGTCTGTTCACGGCAATAGTAGGCTGTTCAATAACCGATGTTTTAGCCTCAGAATACTGACCTGTCCATTTGGTCAATTTATCTGCAATTTCCTTTTGGGAAGCCTCTCTTTTATCTGGTTCAACCAATGACACACGTATAAAACCACTATTTACAGATGAAGAACCAAAACCTGGAGAAGTAATTACCAAGCTTACTTTTTTCTCTGGAATGGAATCATCTACCAATTTGGAAACTTCCTGCATGAAGCGATCCGTATAATCATAGGAAGCTCCTTCGGGTGTTGTCATACGCATCACAAAACCGCTCCGGTCATCATAAGGCGCTGTTTCTTTTTTCAAAAGATTAAAGAATAAATAAATCAAACCAAAACAAACGATAAGAATAGGGAAACTCAACCATTTTCTTTTCATAAAACGGGCAAGAGCTTCAGCATAACTGCTGTTTAGCTTTTCAAAATAAGGTTCAGTACGAATGTAAAATTTTGATTTTTTCTGTTCGCCACTTTTCATCAAATAAGCATTCAACATTGGGGTTAATGTCAAAGACACAAAAGCCGAAATCAATACTGCAGCTCCGATGACGACTCCAAATTCACGGAACAATCGTCCCACAAAACCTTCCAAGAAAATTACCGGTAAAAATACTGCAGCCAACGTGATTGATATCGAAATAACCGCAAAGAAAATCTCATTTGATCCTTTTATTGCCGCTTCAATAGGTGACATTCCTTCTTCTACTTTCTTAAAAATATTCTCGGTAACAACAATACCATCATCCACAACCAATCCTGTGGCAAGAACAATTGCAAGCAACGTAAGTACATTTATCGAAAATCCAAAAAGCCACATAATAAAAAATGTTGCTATCAAAGAAACTGGAATATCTATTAAAGGTCTGAATGCAATAGCCCAATCCCTGAAAAACAAAAAGATGATTAAAATCACCAATATGATTGATATCCCTAGCGTTTCTGCAACTTCAATCACTGATTTTTTTACAAAAACCGTATTGTCAATGGCAATATTTAATTTGATATCACTTGGTAAATCCTTTTTTAAACGCTCAAATTGTTTGTAAAATTCACTTGCTATATCCAAATAATTGGCTCCAGGAAGCGGTACAATCGCCACACCAACTAGGGGAGTACCAGATTGGGTCATTTTGGTTTCCACATTTTCAGGTCCCAATTCAGCAGTACCAACATCACTAAAGCGAACTATTTTTTCACCAACTGATCGAATGATAATGTTATTGAATTCTTCTGGTTTAGAAAGATTTCCAACCGTTTTTACTGTCAATTCTGTATTGTCACCTGTAATTTTCCCAGAGGGTAATTCTACATTTTGACTGTTTAAGGCATCACGAACTTCTGAAACAGTACATCCATAGGAAGCAAGTTTTTCTGGATTAATCCACAATCGCATCGCATATCTCTTTTGTCCCCAAATTTGGATTCCACTAACTCCTGGAATGGTTTCAAGTCTTTGCCCTATAACATTTTCAGCATAATCGCTCAGTTCCAATGCGCTTCTAGTGTCACTTTGTACTGTCATCGAAATAATTGCATCACTATTGGCGTCAGCCTTAGAAACAACTGGTGGTGCATCAATATCTTGAGGTAAATTTCGAATCGCTTGAGATACTTTGTCACGAACATCATTTGCAGCTTCTTCAAGATTTTTATCCAAATTAAACTCGATAGTAATATTACTGCTTCCTTGTGCGCTTGAAGACGTTACATTTCGAATTCCATCTATCGAATTGATTGCTTTTTCTAAAGGCTCGGTGATTTGGGATTCAATAATATCCGAATTGGCTCCAGTATAATTCGTTCGGATAGAAACTTGGGCCGGATCTATTGATGGAAATTCTCTAACTCCCAGATAAGTGTAACCTATAATACCAAACAAAATAATCGTTAAGTTCATAACGATGGTCATTACAGGTCTTTTTATGCTTAAAGTGGATAAACTCATTTAAGTAATTTTAGATTTTAAAATTTAGATTTTAGATTAAATACTAAAATCTAACAAATTAGGAATTTTATTTAATGATTACTTTAACAGGAGCTTCGTCTTTTAAGGACATAACACCACTTGTCAATAAAGTGTCACCAGCTTTCAAACCAGAAAGAACCAAGATCGAAGCATCCGTTCTAGTAGCAGTTTCTACCATAACTTCCTTAGCCATTCCGTTTTTGGTAATGTAAACTTTTTTACCGTTTTGAACTGGAATTATTGCTTCTGTAGGTACAATAATCGCATCTTTTATTATACTCAAAGGCAATGCAACATTTGCAAAAGTACCAGGCAATAATTTCCCATGACTATTTTCTGTAATCGCTCGTACTTGAAGTGTACGAGTGTCAACAGCAACTTCCGGTTCTATAGCATAGACTTTAGCCGTAAACTTTTCATCAGAACCTTCAACCGTAAAACTTAAAGGAGTATTTGTCTTTACTTGAGAAGCATATTTCTCAGGAATCGAAAAAGTGATTTTCAATTTACTAATGTTAACTAATTTGGCCACCAAAACAGTCGGGGTAATATATATTCCAGGTGAAATAGAACGAAGTCCAATTTTTCCAGAAAAAGGAGCACGAACCGATGTTTTTGCAATTTGGGCTTTGATTAATTGGCTTTGTGCTTGAGTTGATTTATGGTCGGCTCTTGCAATATCATATTCTTCTTGACTAATGGCTTCTTTTTGTAGTAATAATTTAGCTCTTCTTTCATTTTCGGCAGCCAAACCTTCTTTGGTATTTGCTTGAGCTAGTTGTGCTCTTAATTCAATATCATTCACTTTGAACAATAATTGTCCTTTGGCAACATTACTACCTTCCTGAAAATAAATACCTTCAACAATTCCTGAAACTTCAGAACGAATTTCAATTTGTTCGTTGGCTTCGATAGACCCCGAAAGTGATAAGTTATTATCAAAAGTTTTAGGATGAACTAAAATACCTGTAACAGTCATTGGTTTATCTTTTTCATCTTTGCCTTTTGGACCGCTATTTTTTGCATTGTTGGAAGAAATTCTGTAAGCTATAAATCCACCAATCCCTATTAACAATAAGGCATAAACAAGATTTTTTATTTTCATACGTAGTTTATATTTGTTTTTTTATTTGAATATGTTATCGCCATTTTGCATTTTTATTTGTGTATTTTGATTTATGACGATTTCAGTTTTAAAGTAAAAGAAGTTTAACATATCTTTTGATACGCAATAGACAAATTTAGGTTTTAGAATTGTGAAAAGTTGAATTGTTAATTTTTATTTAACATTTGTACATACAAATATTAAAATTAAGCCAAAACTATTTTTAACTAAAAAAATTAGACTGCTAAAAAACAGAAAGGTTTAATTGGATGGGGAAGTTTTTTAGTAACTTAACTAATATAATTCCAGATATTTTTCTTTTTTGTCAATTCTATAAAAACTGCTTTTAGGATAGCGTTTTCAGGTTTTTGCATAGGAGCATCATCTTTTAGAATTTTGATGGCATAGTTTCGTGCCAACATTAAAATATCTCTGTCCCGAACAATATCAGCAATTTGAAGGTTCAGTACACCACTTTGTTGTGTTCCCATCAAATCGCCGGGACCACGAAGTTTCAAATCGACTTCGGCAATTTCGAAACCGTCGTTAGTGCTCACCATCGTTTCCATACGAGTTTTGCTGTCACTGGACAATTTAAAAGAAGTCATCAAAATACAATAACTTTGATCGGCACCACGTCCCACACGGCCTCGCAACTGATGGAGTTGAGACAATCCAAAACGCTCGGCACTTTCTATAATCATCACACTCGCATTGGGCACATTTACACCAACTTCGATAACAGTTGTGGCAACCATAATATTGGTTTTACCTTCGGCAAAGCGTTTCATTTCTTCGTCTTTGTCAGCTGGTTTCATTTTTCCATGAAGAATAGAAACTGAATATTGTGGCAATGGAAAATCACGAGAAATACTTTCGTAACCATCCATTAAGTCCTTATAATCCATTTTCTCCGATTCCTGAATCAGCGGATAAACAATATAAATTTGGCGTCCCAACGCAATTTCATCCCGAATGAACTTCCAAACTTTCAACCGATTTGAGTCAAAACGATGCACCGTTTGAATTGGTTTTCTGCCCGGAGGCAACTCGTCAATAACGGAGATGTCTAAATCACCGTATAAACTCATCGCCAAAGTCCGGGGAATAGGGGTGGCCGTCATCACCAAAATATGAGGTGGAACTGTATTTTTCTTCCATAATTTGGATCGTTGCTCGACTCCAAAACGGTGTTGTTCGTCAATAACCGCCAATCCTAAATTTTGGAATTTCACTTTGTCCTCCAATAAAGCGTGAGTACCGATAAGTATTTGCAAGGTGCCATTTTCAAGTTCTTCGTGAATGATTCTTCTAGTGGCTATTTTGGTAGAACCCGTGAGTATTTTTATATTGATATTTAAAGAAACAGCCAATTCCGACAATCCTATAAAATGCTGATTAGCCAAAATCTCTGTTGGTGCCATCAAACAAGCCTGAAAACCATTATCCAAGGCCAAAAGCATACTCATAAAAGCCACTATGGTTTTCCCGGAACCCACATCACCTTGCAGTAATCGGTTCATTTGAGCATTGCTGCCCATATCGGTTCGAATTTCCTTGATTACTCTTTTTTGAGCATTTGTCAGCTCAAACGGTAGATGATTTTGATAAAACTCATTAAAAAATTCTCCCACTTTAGAAAATGGAAGTCCCTTGATTTTATGCTTCCGAATCAAATTCTTAGTAATCAGTTGCAACTGTATGAAGAATAATTCTTCAAATTTTAATCGGAATTGGGCTTTCGCCAAAATTTCGGCACTTTTGGGAAAATGTATGTTGAATAAAGCAGCATTTTTGGGAATCAGCTTGAGTTCGCTAGTCAAATAAGAAGGCAAGGTTTCGCTGAATAAAGCTTGTGTTTCCAGAAACAATTGTTGCATCATTTTGTTCACAACGCGATTCGTTATTCCGCGATTAGCCAATGTTTCGGTTGAAGGATAAACGGGTTGCATGGCGGAACGCAGACTTTTCTCGTGCTCACTCAACAACTCCATTTCAGGATGAGCCATGCTGTATTGGCTACCGTATTGTGTGCATTTTCCAAAAATTACGATGACTTCGTTAAGCTTTAAACTCTCTTTAATCCATTTGTGTCCTTGAAACCAGTTGAGATCCATTTGACCTGTATCGTCAACAAAAGTGGCCACCAATCGTTTTTGGTTACGACCAAACTCCACTGTTTTTATATTAATGATTTTGCCAATAATCTGTACTTCGGCAATATTGTTCTGCAACTCATTTATCTTATAATAACGAGTTCGATCAATGTAACGATTTGGAAAAAAATTAACTAAGTCTCCATATTTAAAAATCCCCAATTCCTTACGCAACAACGCGCCCCGATTGGGACCAACGCCTTTGAGATATTCTATGGGAGTTTCTAGGAGGTTATTGGACATTTAATATTTTAGATTGCAGATTTTAGAATTAAGATTTTTTGAGTCTATTCT
>DATEOV010000435.1:0-4330 GCA_035273645.1 Flavobacterium sp.
CTACTTAAATAGAACACTTTAAAACAAATCAGGTTTATTCACTTTAAAGTTCTAAGAATTAAAACGCATTAATTCAACAAAATACTTACAATTTCCTGAATTTAAACCGAACAAAAATAACAATTCGATTGCATTAAACAAGTTTCCTCAGTAGTATTAACAAAAAATTATTAAGTTCCTTAACGCATGTAGATTCATAGCTTCCAATTCAAAAATTGGATTCCACTTTAAAAGAAGAAAATCTTAAAAAAACCCAATATAACTTTATACTGACTTACTTTTTCCATTCCCTTCATTATATTCTTTTTTTAACGAATTACTATTAATTGAAATTTTAAATATCAAATTAACATTTTCAATCTATTAAATTGCTTTTTATGTTTTTTACTAATTCTCTAAAAAATATTTAATTTAATCAGAATCCCTAAAAAACAAATCCACAAACCACTAATTAATAGCGTTTTAAAATAATTTATAAACACTATATCGTTGTAGTAATCTTTTGAAATAAAAAATTTACAAACCTTATTGTATTTTAAATACATTCGCTACGCTTTAAAGTTAATCTGATAATTTACAGCTAATTATAAAAAATAAAAAAACTTTAAAAAGCAGGTTCCTGATAAGCACAAAATTTTTATTAAACCCAAAAAACCAATTACCAACCTAAAATTAACCAAATTATGAAGAAACCAATTTTTAAAATTTATTTTTTAACCGCTTTACTGACTGGACTTTACTCCTGTAATTCATCGGATGAAGTTAGCGACAAAAGTCCCGAATCGTCAACATTCAAAATAATCAATGTAACCACACACGATGGACGTCCTTTTAGCACTGGAAATTCAAAAACATCTCTTACTGGAAAATATGTTGACAATCCTGGAGGAGGCGTTATGATGCAAGCCTTTTATTGGGATGTACCTTCCGGAGGAAATTGGTGGAATACTATAGGCACAAAAGTAGTTGCCTGGGGAAATGCAGGAATAGGCTCTATTTGGTTGCCACCTGTATCAAAAGCACAAAACGGAGCATTCTCAATGGGATATGATCCAACTGATTATTTTGATTTTGGAGATTATAATCAAAATGGAACAACAGAAACCCGATTTGGTTCAAAAACTGAATTAGTGAATTTAATTACGAAAGCCCATACTGAAAACATAAAAGTATATGCCGACATTGTAATCAACCATAACAGTGGAGGACAATCAGAAGCCAATCCATTTACTGGAACAAACACTTGGACAAATTTTAATGGAATTGCTTCTGGAAAATTCAAACGTACATATAATGACTTTTATAAAAATAGTTACGGTAATAATGACGAAGGTGCATTTGGAGGATTTCCAGATTTATGTCATGCAAATCCTTACGTACAAGATTGGCTTTGGAAAAGAACAGACGGTGTAGGTAAGTATTACAAAAACACTATGAAATTTGACGGATGGAGATTTGACTACGTTAAAGGTTTTGGCTCTTGGGTAGTAAGAGACTGGAATGCAAATGTAGGTGGGTTTTCTGTAGGTGAATTATGGGACTCTAACGTAAACGTACTTAATGACTGGGCAAATAATGCGAACAGTTCAGTATTCGATTTTGCTTGCTATTATAAGATGAATGATGCTTTTGATGGTAACAATCTTACCCTATTAAATGACGATATGATGTGGAAAAGAAATCCATACAAAGCAGTCACTTTTGTTACCAATCATGATACAGATGAAATTTGGGCCAAAGAATTAGCTTACGCATACATTCTTACTCATGAAGGTTATCCTACCATTTTTTATAGAGATTACGAAGAATGGCTTAATAAAACAAAATTGAACAACCTTATCTGGATTCACAACAACAAAGCAACAGGAAACACTTCCATATTATATGCTGATAACGACGAATATATTGCCAGAAGAAATGGTTATAATGGGAATCCTGGATTAGTAGTTTATATTAATAATTCCAATACTACCTTAGAAAGATGGATCCAAACCAATTGGACTTCAAGACAAATCAAAGATTTTACAGGGAATTCTACTTGGTACCCTACAACTCAGGGGGACAAATGGGTGAAAATACAATGTCCCCCAAAAAGTTATACTGTTTGGTCTCTGAACATCTAATAATAATTATTTACAAATTAAAGCTATCCAGTACGGATAGCTTTTTTTGTTTTTTGGAATATTCATAATTAATGAACAAATAGCAATCATTTTTATTATAACTATATTTTTTCATATAGAATTTATAAATAGTACTTTTGCAAACTATTGATATAAAAATATGAGTTTTTTAAAAGAAATACAACGCAGACGTACTTTTGGGATTATTTCACACCCCGATGCCGGAAAAACAACACTAACTGAAAAATTACTTCTTTTTGGAGGAGCAATTCAAGAAGCTGGTGCGGTTAAAAATAACAAAATAAAAAAAGGAGCAACGAGCGATTTCATGGAAATTGAACGTCAAAGAGGAATCTCGGTTTCTACTTCTGTTTTAGCCTTTAATTACAAAGAAAAAAAAATAAACATTCTTGATACACCTGGTCACAAGGATTTTGCAGAAGATACTTTTAGAACCTTAACTGCGGTAGACAGCGTAATTGTTGTTATCGATGTTGCCAAAGGGGTCGAAGAGCAAACTGAAAAACTGGTTTCTGTATGCAGAATGCGTAAAATTCCAATCATTGTTTTTATCAACAAACTAGACCGTGAAGGAAAAGATGCATTTGACTTGATGGACGAAGTGGAACAAAAACTTGGTTTAACAGTTACTCCCCTTAGTTTCCCTATCGGAATGGGATATGACTTTCAGGGAATTTACAATCTTTGGGAGCAAAATATTAACTTATTTAGTGGTGATAGTCGTAAAAACATCGAAGAAACAATCGCTTTTTCAGATGTACAAAGCCCAGAATTAGAAAAAATTATCGGTCAAAAACCTGCCGATCGTTTGCGCGAAGAACTTGAGTTAATAGACGAAGTATATCCTAAATTTGACCGTCAAGATTATTTGGACGGAAAATCACAACCTGTCTTTTTTGGATCTGCCTTAAATAATTTTGGTGTTCGAGAATTGCTAGATTGTTTCGTATCTATTGCACCATCACCTAGACCCAAAGATTCCGAAACAAGACTAGTAGATCCCAAAGAAGAAAAAATGTCTGGATTTGTATTTAAAATCCATGCAAACATGGACCCTAAACACAGAGACAGATTAGCATTTATAAAAATTGTTTCTGGAACTTTTGAAAGAAATAAACCATATTTTCATGTACGCCAGAAAAAAAACTTAAAATTCTCAAGCCCAAATGCATTCTTTGCAGAGAAAAAAGAAATAGTTGATATTTCATATCCTGGAGATATTGTTGGGTTACACGATACCGGAAATTTTAAGATTGGTGATACTTTGACCGAAGGTGAAATAATGAGTTTCAAAGGAATCCCAAGTTTCTCTCCAGAGCACTTTAGATACATCAATAATGCTGACCCAATGAAAGCCAAACAGCTTGACAAAGGTGTTGATCAATTGATGGACGAAGGTGTAGCTCAATTATTTACATTAGAAATGAACAACCGAAAAGTCATTGGAACTGTTGGTGCATTACAATATGAAGTTATTCAATACCGATTGGAGCACGAATATGGTGCAAAATGTACGTATGAAAACTTTCCTGTTCACAAAGCTTGTTGGGTAAAACCTGACGATGCCAAGAATGAAGAATTTAAAGAATTTAAACGCATAAAGCAAAAATTCCTCGCAAAAGACAAATACAATCAATTAGTATTTCTTGCGGATTCTGATTTTACCATTCAAATGACACAAAGTAAATATCCAAGTGTCAAATTATTTTTCACTTCTGAATTTGATTAATCATACAATTAGAAATACAAAAAAACGCCAACATGAAGTTGGCGTTTTTTATATATACAAATTAAATTTAACCTTAAATACTAACAAGATTTGATATTTATCGCTTTTTTCAAAAGCGTTTTCACTAATAAGCGATTTGGCTCTCTACCAGAAGTTAAAATACTTTTTTTAGAATAAAATGAATCGCTAGGCATAGTGCTATTGACATCTTCTTTCGTCCCCATAAACCACAAAATAAAATTCATATTTGAATTCAATTCTGAAGTCGATACTTTTACTTTTACAGGAGTTGTATCATCAATATTACTATTTTGATTGATTGAAACTTCATTTAAAGAAATCTCAAAATCTGACTTTTGAGAAAAAACATTAGAACTTGCAAAAAACATAAACATAACTAAAACCCAAAACTGAATTTTATTGTTGCTCCTTTTTACTATATTAAAAGTTCTATTCA
>DATEOV010000436.1:0-2475 GCA_035273645.1 Flavobacterium sp.
TTTGATGGAACAGTAATTGCTCAAAAAGGATTATCTGCGATAATACGTTTACAAGAATCTGAGGCGTTACCTGTAATTGTTGATTTTTTAAGAGGTTCAAAAAAAGCTTCCATTTATGACAAAGGTTATCAAAATTTAAAAACCTATGGAGTTGGTGCTGATATTTCTTGGTATGACTGGAATCAATATCTTATACAATTAATAAATTTAGGATATTGTGAAATTGCCTTTCATCAACAGAATAAAATAAAATTAACTCCTTTTGCAAAAAAAGTTTTGTTCGAGGGTGAAAAAGTTCAATTGACAACGGTTCAAAAAGTAAATAAAGAATCTGTTGAAATTAAATCTGCTAAAACAAAATCTACAACAAATTCTCTTTTTGAATTTCTTAGAAAGCTACGTTCAGAAATTGCAAAAGAAGAAGAAGTTCCGGCTTATATTATTTTTAATGACGCCACTTTAAAACAGTTAGAAATTCAACGACCAATGAGCGACTCTGAATTTCTTGCTATTGATGGGGTTGGAAAAGCTAAACTCGAAAAATATGGAGATGTATTTATAAAAGCGATTATTAAATTTGAAAAAATTAAAAAGGTTAGAGCAAAAAAAGTGAATACGACTTATAAAGAAACTTTGGTAATGTTTCAAAGCGGAATGTCTGTAGAAGAAATTGCAATAAAAAGAAAATTGGGACTTCCCACCGTAATTTCTCATTTAGCAAAATTATACAGTGACGGCTATCCAATTGATTTGAGTGTTTTCATCAATGAGCAAGAAATTGCAAAAATTGCAAAAGCAAAAATTAAGTTGGAATCACCAACGGCTTTAAAACCTTATTTTGATTTTTTTGAAGAACAAATTTCATATGATAAAATTAGAGTTGGTTTGGCCATACTCGAAAAAGAAAATGTAGCACTTTAGTTTTATGACAATACATTCATTTCCTTATTTTATAAACTCAGAAACTGAAATATTAATTTTGGGAACAATGCCTGGAACTATATCTCTTGCCAAACAAGAATATTATGCAAATCCAAGAAATCATTTTTGGAAAATAATCTATACCTTTTTTGAAGCATTACCGATTCCAGAAAATTTTGAAGAAAAAGTTCAATTTCTTAAATCTAATAAAATTGGTTTGTGGGATGTTTTGGAAAACTGTGAAAGAAAAGGAAGTTTGGATATTCATATCAAAAATCAAAAAGAAAATGATTTTTATGATTTACTGAAAAAATTTCCATCAATCAACAAAATTGTTTTTAATGGAAACCAAAGCCATGCATTTTTTTATAAAAGATTCGGACAGATGGAAGGCATTACTTATTTTGTAATGCCTTCAACTAGTCCTGCAAATACTGTGCCTTTTGAGAATAAGTTAAAAATTTGGTCAAGTTGTTTTGAATGAAACTAATGGTTTGAATTTTATAAATACCTTTCTCCAAAAACTCTTTGATGATGTTTCATATGACCAATAATTAAAAACCCTAAGGCTCTTACTGAAACTTCATGTTGTGATGCAATTCCTACTCTTCTTAATTGTTCATCAGAAAAACTTTTAAACATTAGTAAGTTGGAATGTCTTACTGCCGAAAACTCGGTTAATAAATCTTGAATACTTCTACTTTTTGCATCGGTATTTTCAACATAATCATTTTCTTCAAATCCCGGTAATGGTGTTTTGTCATTTCTGGAAATTCGAAGTGCACGATATGCAAAAATTCTTTCGGCATCAATTATATGCTGAATAATTTCTTTAATCGTCCATTTTCCTTCGGCATAACTATAATCAAATTTATCCAATGGAATATTTTGGACAAATTTTATAAAATCATGTAAACTGATTTCTAATTCTTCAAATAATTCAACATTCTCAAGAGCGTTTATATAAGTCGCATTGAAGTTTGAATATTCATTTACTGGCAATTGATTTGAATTCATATTAATTCATATTTAAATTTTGGAAATATGCTATCGCCATGATTACCTTTAGTTGTGTTTTACTTGTAAATCATGGCGATTTCATAACATTTTCTTTAAAAATTGAAATCTATAATTTTGAATTAAGCCGAGTTTCTACTAGCGTTTGTATTACCGAATAGAGATCGAGTCACAATTTTCTCGTAGACTTTTATAAGGTTTAAATCTGGATTCTCTTCTTTGTTCAATTCATTAATTTTCAATAAAGCATATTGTTGTATTGTTAACAAAGGCAACACAATACGCTCTCTCATTTGAATAGAAGCTATACCATCAGGATAGTTTTCCATCAGTTCAGTATGTCCAGCAATTTTCAATAACAATCTTTTTGTTTCCAAAAATTCATCATAAATAATTTGCCAAAAAGCTCCAAATTCAGGATCCTTACTCATATAAGCAGTTAAAGGAAAAAATGATTTTGCCAATGACATCATACTGTTTTCTAACAATGTTCTAAAGAATAATGAATTATTGTATAAATCCTGAGCTTTTTCCCAT
>DATEOV010000437.1:0-8459 GCA_035273645.1 Flavobacterium sp.
TTTATTGACAAGCGATTTTATTCACTCTATTTTGGTGTCTTCCTCCTTCAAATTCCGTAGCCAAGAAAGTTTCAACAATTTCTACAGCTTGTGGAATAGAAGTAAATCGTGCCGGAATACTAACAATATTGGCATCATTATGTAATCTTGTCAAAACTGCAATTTCCTTAGTCCAACATAAACCAGCGCGGATTTTAGCATGTTTATTAACAGTCATAGCAATTCCATTTCCGCTTCCGCAAATAACAATACCAAAATCAGCTCTACCTTCACTTACATCTTCAGCAACCGGATGCGCAAAATCAGGATAATCAACACTTGCTTCAGTATCGGTACCATAATTGGTCACATCATATCCTTTTGCTTCAAGCATTGCAACAATAGCTTTTTTATAATCTGGTCCTGCGTGGTCATTCCCTATCGAAATTTTCATTTTTTTTGTATTAGATTTTGAACTGCAAATTTAACCAAAGTATTTTAGATATAAGCCAAAAAATAATTATTGAATTCTAATAATAGATTAAGAAATAATAGAGAAAACCATATTTCATAAATGAAACACAACGACTTGATAATAAGAAATTTTAGAGTTTATTAACATTTTCATAAATACACAATAGTCTGCAAATCAATGGACAGAATGAAATTAAAATGTTAATATTTTGCATTGTTAATAGCAAAACGTAAGTACTTGATATTCAAGTAACCTTAAGTTAACATAAAATGTTTATAACTTTAGATAGAATTTTAGAAGTTTTTTGAGTTTGTAAACAAAAAATAAGTAATCCAAAACCTATATTAGAAATCCAAATAAAGTTTGATGAATTTTTAGAAAAGTTATCAATACTTAAAATTGGTTTTTCAACAAGAAAATAAAAATCACTTATTTACAATTTATATAATTTTTGAATTGTTAACAGTTGTTAATTAATCTAAAAAATATCTTAGAAACCAATAATTTAAATCAAAATAACTATGTTAATAACTCAATATAAAAAGCTAAAACTTCATTTCAATACATTTAAAAATAAATTTATTCGACATATTAACAAGCTATAATAACAACCATAAATTAATTTAAATTAAATTTTTCTTTTTGTTGTATTTAATATATGTTGACAACTTTGAAATTTGAAAACAAAAAATAAAATTGAATTTTTGAAAATTTTTAGACAATGGAAAGTTTAGAATTCAAATTGTCTAGTATTTCTTGAACTTGTTCAAAATCGTTTGGATGTACTTTTAGTTGGATGCCACCGTAGGCAAAGCTTGCCAATGGGTCAATGGAAACGATGTGTTCATTTTCAAAAAAATAATGAATTTCTTCTTGATCCAGAATATGTCTAAGTACCACGATTTCATGTGGATAATTAAAAATAGCAATCGTTTTAAAGTCTTTCATTTTGAATTTTTTATAAATGTAGTAAAGTTATTATTAGTTTAAAACTCTAGGCAGAATAAGGAATAGTGAATACAATTTTGTAATTTTAGACTTTTAAGAAAAGATACATGAGTAAAAGATTAAGAAAGCCGATAAAGAAAGAGAAAGATTTCTCAGATAAAATTATAAAAATATTATCGCAAAGTGCCAATAAGGCCTTTAATTATAAGCAAATAGGAGCGAAGTTAGAATTAGATGACACCCAAAGCCGCAATCAAATCATAAAAGATTTAAAGATTTTGGCTGCTTCAAAGAAAATTATAGAATCCGAACCTGGTAAATATTTAATAAAAGCTGCAAGCAAGGAGTATTACGAAGGAACAATTGATATGACAGGTCGTAAAACTGCATATTTTATTTGTCCAGAATTTGAAGAAGACGTTTTTATTCCAAGCAATAATTTGAATCACGCTCTAGATAAAGATACCGTAAAAGTTTATGTTTATAATAAAAGAAGCGGTAGAAGAGCTGAAGGTGAAGTGATTGAAGTGATTGAAAGATACAAAACAGATTTTGTTGGAGTTATTGACATTCAAAAGAATTTCTCTTTTGTTTCAACTGCGAATCCTAAAATGTACACTGATATTTTTATTCCAAAAGATAAAATAGGGGAAGCAGAGCAAGGAGATGTAGTTTTAGTTCATATCGAAGATTGGCCTTCAAGAGCCGATAGTCCTTTTGGAAAAGTGGTAAAAGTTCTTGGAAAACCTGGGGAACACGATACTGAAATTCATGCTATTCTTGCAGAGTATGGTTTACCTGCTGAATTTCCTATCGAAGTAGAAACCTTTGCCCAAAAAATAGATACTTCGATTGAAGCAAGTGAAATAGCCAAACGTCGTGATATGCGCGATACGTTGACTTTTACGATCGACCCAAAAGATGCCAAGGATTTTGATGATGCATTGTCTTTCAAAAAGTTAGAAAATGGTAACTACGAAATTGGTATTCATATTGCCGATGTTTCTTATTATCTTGAAGAGGGAACTATCCTGGATGATGAAGCTTATCAAAGAGCAACATCAGTTTATTTGGTGGATAGGGTAGTGCCAATGTTACCAGAAGTACTTTCTAATTTTGCCTGTTCATTGCGTCCTCAAGAAGAAAAATATACGTTCTCGGCTATTTTTGAAATTACAGAAACTAGCAAAGTAGTGAATCAATGGTTTGGTAGAACAGTAATCTTCTCCGATCAGCGTTTTTCTTACGAAGAAGCTCAATATATCATAGAAACTAAAGATAATACCATTCCTATTGAAACTTCTATTACAGGAAGTTCTTATGTCGTTTCAGATGAAATTGTAGCAGCTACGCTTAAAATGGATGAGCTTGCTAAAATATTCCGTAGAAATAGAATGAATGAAGGTGCTATTTCTTTTGATAAAGTAGAAGTAAAGTTCAATTTAGATCAAGATGGAGAACCTGAAGGAGTTTATTTCAAAATTGCAAAAGATGCTAATCATTTAATCGAAGAATTCATGTTATTAGCTAATAGAAAAGTGGCTGAATACATTGGTAAACAAAAGAAAACTTTTGTTTATAGAATACATGATGAACCAAATGAAGATAAATTAATAGCGATGCAAAATGTTATTGCTAAGTTTGGTTATAAAATCGATTTTAGAAACAAAGGAGATATTTCGAAATCATTGAATGCTTTGATGGAAGAAGTAAATGGAAAAAAAGAGCAAAATCTAATTGATACTCTTGCTATTAGAACCATGAGTAAAGCGAAATATTCTACGGATAATATTGGCCATTATGGATTAGCGTTTGATTATTATTCACATTTTACATCTCCTATTCGTCGTTATCCAGATGTTATGGTACATCGTTTATTGCAGTTTTATTTGGATGGAGGAAAATCGGTTGATGAAGAAACGTTTGAAACTAAATGTTTGCATTCTTCAACGATGGAAGGTTTAGCTACCAATGCCGAAAGAGATTCGATAAAATACATGCAAGTGAAATACATGCAAAATCATAACGATCAGGAGTTCCTAGGTGTTATTTCTGGAGTTACCGAATGGGGAATTTATGTTGAAATTATAGAAAATAAATGTGAAGGTATGGTAAGAACCCGCGATATAAAAGAGGATTATTATACTTTTGACGAAAAACAATATGCTTTGGTTGGAGCTAATTCTAATCGATTATTACAACTTGGTGATGAAATTTATGTAAAAGTAAAAAATGCTGATTTAGTTAAGAAACAATTGGATTTCAATTTTATAAAAAGGAATGAGTAAGGTTTTTAAATAAATAGTAACAATTAAATTTTATTAAAATGAAAAGAATAATTTTAGTAGTTTTTGTATTTCTAGCTCAATTAACTTTTGCGCAAACAACAATAGTTCTTAAGGATTTTGATGATGTAAAAGTGTTTGATAAATTGAGTGTTACTTTAATTGCTTCCAACGAAAATAAGGCTGTTATTACTGGAACTGAACAAAGCAAAGTAGAGGTTGTTAATAAAAAAGGACTTTTAAAAATAAGAATGCCTTTGACAAAGATAATGTCTGGAGACGAGGCAAAAGTGACCCTGTATTTCAAACAAATCCATACGATCGATGCTAATGAAGGAAGTACCGTAACTTGTGCTGATACTTTTAAACAAACCTCTTTAGAATTAAATACTCAAGAAGGTGCTAAGATTACAGTGGCTTTGGATGTGGATAAAACAACTATTAAAGCGTTTTCAGGCGGAATTGTTACAGTAACTGGTAAAGCAGTCACTCAATTGGTTTCTATCAATTCTGGAGGTATTTTAAAAGCGACTGAGTTAGAAACTTCTCAATCAACTGTAACTATATCTGCAGGAGGAAACGCTGATATAAATGCAACTACTCTTGTTGATGCCAAAGTGAGTATGGGAGGTTCTGTAGTTATTTATGGTAATCCTAAAGAAATCAAACAAGAAACAGTTATGGGTGGAAGCATTATTCAGAAATAATAAATAATTTTTAAAGTCATTTTTTAATGATAAACGATATTTTAACTGGTATTCCTTGGGGAGTTCTATTGAGTTTTATGATTGGCCCTGTATTTTTTATTTTGCTTGAAACAAGTATAATTAAAGGTTTTAGAGCTGCTTTAGTTTTTGATTTGGGTGTTGTATTAGGGGATGTTTTTTTTATAATAATTGCTTATTTAGGTAGTTATAGATTGATTCAAAGTTTAAATGATAATTCTTCACTGTTTATTTTTGGAGGATTTATCATGATGGCTTATGGTTTTATATCTTTTTTAGGAACTAAAAAAGAAAAGAAAGTGAACACAAAAATAATTGATAATGAGATTATCAAAAAAAATTACCTAGGACTTTTTTTCAAAGGTTTTTTTCTGAATATTATTAACATTGGTGTACTTGGTTTTTGGTTAGCCGTAATTATTTCGGTAGGACCAAAATTAGAAATGGAAACTTCGAGAGTATTTACTTTCTTCGTTTCTGTTATTATAACTTATTTAAGTATTGATTGTATCAAAATAGTATTAGCTAAGCAATTAAAACATAAAATGACACCAAAAAACATCTACAAAATCAAAAGAGGAATTAGCGTTGTTCTTATGATTTTTGGTTTTGTTTTAATCTTTCAAGGTTGGTTTCCAGAAGAAAAACAAATGGTAAAAAAAGCTTTTGAGAAAATAGATAAATAATTTTTCTATAAATATTTTAAAAAAAAGGGACTTTGATTAGTCTCTTTTTTTATGTCAATCATTTACTTATTTAGCCCTATCTTTTGTTTATTTTTTAAAAATAGTAAGCATAAAAATGGCTATAATTCCTTTAGAGGCTTTAAGTATAGTCCGGATTCGAACGATATATTTATCTAATTTTTTCTAAAAATTAAACATAAAAAAAGGCTAAAATTGCTTTAGAGGCTTTAAGTATCTTCCGGATTCAGCTTTATCTTTATCTAATTTTTTCTAAAAATTAAACATAAAAAAAACCTCTAAATTGCTTTAGAGGTTTTAGAGGCATCGTCCGGATTCGAACCGGAGTAGGAGCTTTTGCAGAGCCCAGCCTAGCCGCTCGGCCACGACGCCATTCTTGAACGGATGGCAAAAGTAACTTAAAAATTTAAAGTTTAAAAGTTTAAAGTTAACTTTTTTCTATTTTTATAACAATTGTTATAATTTAAAATAACGCTCTTCTTCCATTTCTACAGTAACAGCTTCTACATCACCACCTATAGGCGGATTAATTTTTGAAACAGCAACTTTAATTTTTGAAACGGTTTCCAGTTCTGCCATGGCTCTATCAATGATTCTTTTGGTTACATGCTCCAATAAATTGGAACGAATAGCCATTTCTTCTATTACAATCTTGTTTAAATGCACATAATCTACTGTATCTTTTAAGTTATCGGATTCAGAAGAATGTTTCAAATTGGTTTTTATTTCCAAATCTACGCTGTAATCAGAGCCTATTTTTCCTTCTTCTATCAAACATCCGTGGTATGAAAAAGTGCGGATGTTTTTTAATCTAATTGTTCCCATTTTTTTGTTTTTCAGTAATTAATTCATGTTTATAATCGTAAAGATTTTAAACTTTAATAGTTATAGTAAGATTCCTTTTCATCAATTTTCATATCTTGAAAAAGCCCTTTTTTTGTTTTAAAAGATTAAGTATTTATACAAATGTATTAAAAATTGACAACTGTTTTTTCTTTAAAGTCTATTATCTTATTGGCTATTATCTATCATCTATTTTTTATCTTTGCTAAAATTTATAAAAATGGCATCAGAAGAGAAATCACTTCATTTTATTGAACAAATTATAGAAGACAGTTTAACAAACGGTTTTCCACAAGATAAATTACGCTTTCGTTTTCCACCAGAACCAAATGGATATTTGCACATTGGACATGCCAAATCAATTTGTCTTAATTTCGGTTTAGGTCTAAAATACAATGCACCAGTAAACTTACGTTTTGATGATACTAATCCAGCTAAAGAAGAGCAGGAATATGTGGATGCCATCAAAGAAGATTTAAAATGGTTGGGTTTCAATTGGTCTGAGGAATTGTATTCTTCTGATTATTTCCATCAATTATACGATTGGGCTGTTACTATGATTAAAAAGGGTAAAGCTTATGTTGATAGCCAGTCTTCTGAAGATATGGCTATTCAAAAAGGTACACCTACTCAACCAGGTGTTGATGGTCCTTATAGAAACCGTTCTATTGAAGAAAATTTAGCTCTTTTTGAAGGAATGAAGAATGGTGATTTCCCTGAAGGAAGTCATGTTTTAAGAGCTAAAATTGATATGGCATCTTCCAATATGTTGATGCGTGATCCATTGATGTACAGAATATTACACCGTCATCATCACCGTACAGGAAATGACTGGAATATTTATCCGATGTATGATTATGCTCATGGAGAAAGTGATTTTATAGAACAAATTTCTCACTCTATTTGTACTTTGGAATTTGTGATGCACCGTGAATTATACGATTGGTTTTTGGATCAAATTTATGATGAAAATCAAGTACGTCCGCATCAATATGAGTTTGCTCGTTTGAACTTAAACTATACCGTTATGAGTAAGAGAAAGCTCTTGCAACTGGTACAGGAAAACATAGTTAATGGTTGGGATGATCCTAGAATGCCTACTATTTCCGGTTTAAGAAGACGTGGTTATACTGCTGCTGCTATCCGTAAATTTTGTGAGGTAATTGGTGTTGCTAAACGTGAAAATATTATTGATGTATCTCTCTTGGATTTCTGTCTACGTGAAGATTTAAACAAGACAGCTCCTAGAGTTATGGCTGTTTTAGATCCTGTAAAAGTAGTTATCACCAATTATCCAGAGGGAGTAGAGGAGTGGCTAGAAGCTGAAAACAACCAAGAAGATGAATCGGCGGGTTATAGAAAAGTACCGTTTTCCCATGAATTATATATAGAAAGAGATGATTTCCTTGAAGTTGCTCCAGCTAAGTTTTTCCGTTTGAGTATTGGAAATGAAGTACGTCTTAAAAATGGTTATATCATTAAAGGAGAGAGTGTTACTAAGGATTCAAAGGGTGTAATTACTGAGATACAAGTTACTTATGATACTGATTCTTTGAGCGGAAGTGGAAGTGAGGCTAGTAAACGTAAAGTTGCTGGAACATTACATTGGGTTTCAATTGCCCATGCTGTTGAAGCCGAAGTTCGTTTGTATGATCGTTTGTTTATAGACGAAGCTCCAGACAGTCATAAAGAAAAAAGTTTCCTTGAATTTATGAATTCCTCATCTTTACAAATCGTTAGAGGTTTTGTTGAACCAAGTTTATCAGATGCTAAAATTGGAGACCATTTTCAGTTCCAACGTTTGGGTTATTTTGTTGTTGATAAAGATGCAACTGACTCAAAATTAGTATTTAATAAAACAGTTGGTCTTAAGGATGCTTGGGAAGAGAAGGATAAAAAAGAAGCTAATCTTTTGATGAATACTCAAAAAGAGATCAATAAATATGTAAAAGAAAAAGACGAAAAGAATGCTTCTTTACTTTTAAACACCATTGTTGAAAACATTAAATCAATTGATAATTTTAGTTTACTTTGTCAAACATTGGTCAAAAATGTGAAGAATGACAACAATTCTCTATTGTTTGCTAATTTGCTTTTACATTTTTCCGATAAAGTTAAAGCTAATGATATTGATTTAGAAATTGTGCACAAATTATATACGATGTCTTTGAAAAGTCAATTAGCAACTGTTCGTATTTTTGTATTATTAAATCTAAAAAGAGATTTAGTTAATAATTCAGTTTTTGAAACTCAAATTACAGAATTAAGAAATACCGAAAAAAATGAAAAAGTTTTAGAAGTTTTAAATTCTATATAAATTCTAATTATAGTTTTTATCAATTAAAAGTGCTTTTTATAAAGCACTTTTTTATTATATAAAATATTGATTATTTTTATAAATTATATAATTTTTAGTTATTAAAATCGACCTTCATAAATTAATTTTAAGACGATTTTAAATTTTGTCTGTGCCAATTTATATTTTTGAAATTTTTATTTG
>DATEOV010000438.1:0-6117 GCA_035273645.1 Flavobacterium sp.
CACAAAGACATAACAAAAGGTGGAAACATTAAATTTATAATGGGTCCAAAACCTAATAAAAAATGGGCTTCAAGTCCTGAGTCAATAGCGCCATCTATGTCTACAGTGGATAAAAAATAATAGAGTTGAAAATGAAAAAAGCAATTGTATTATTCATTGTATTCATAACTCAAATCAATTCGATTCTAGCTACTGATTTTAAATTAGCAGCAATTTTCTCTGACAATATGGTTCTTCAAAGAGAAAAAAAAGTGTTGTTTTGGGGAGATGGAAAATCTAATGAGGAAGTAATTTTGCACTTAGATAAAAAAACATTTAAGTGTAAAGTTTCCCCTGACGGGAAATGGAAAATCAGTATTCCTGCTCTAAAATTAGGTAAAACTTACCACTTCAAATTTAACTCTGAAGGAAAGGAAATTTCACTTAGCAATGTAGTGGCTGGTGATGTTTGGTTATGTTCTGGGCAATCCAATATGGAATTTCAGATAAATAATTTTCCTTGGGCTACAGCCGAAGTAACTGCTGCAACAAACCAAAACATAAGATATTACTATGTTCCTGACGAAGTAGATTTGGTTGAAAGGGATGATTTTGTAAAAGCGGGTGTTTGGAAAATAGCAACAGGAAAAGACATTCTTCAATTTTCGGCTACAGCTTATTTTTTTGCTAAAAATTTACAACCTGAAATTGGTGTTCCTGTTGGAATTATATCTTCGGATTTGAGTGGAACTTCCATCGAACCTTGGATGTCTAAAGAGGCGCTAAAACCTTTTCCTCAGTTTAAAAAAACTGTTGAAGAATTAGAAGCAAATAAAAAGACTAAGAAACAAATAGAAACGGAGTTTGCTGAACTAAGAAAAACCTGGGACAAAGAATATTATTTCAAAGGAAAAGGAATTGACGAAAAATGGTATTTGCCAACAACCGATTTCTCTGATTGGAAACCAACAAAACCATCAACTGGTTATTGGGAAGATTCGAATATTGGCTTAGAAAATTTCGATGGAGCTGTTTGGTACAAAACCACTTTTGATTTACCAGAGAATTTCAATCAAGAGAAATTTCATCTTGATTTGAATCATGTAAAAGATTACAGTACAACTTGGGTAAATGGTAAAATCGTAGGCGAGACTTTTGGTAATAACAATTGGTGCGATTATTATGTTGACGTCTCCTTATTGCAAAAAAAAGGAAATGTAATTATTGTCCGAATTCTAAATATTGAAGGTAAGGGAGGTTTTAATTTTCATCCTTTTTGGGGAACCCCTATTCTAAACGGAAATTGGGTTTATAAAGCTGATATTCCTTTTGATAAAACAACTTTTGTAGTTCCGAACATTGTAAATGTCAGTCCTTTTTCGAATCCAACAATACTGTATAATTCAATGATTTCTCCAATAAAAGAAATGCCTATAAAAGGTGTAATTTGGTATCAAGGAGAATCGAATGCAGGTCGTGCTGAAGAATACAACACTTTGTTTCCAGCAATGATAAACGATTGGAGAAACAAATTTAAAAATCCAGAATTACCTTTTTATTTTGTTCAGCTTGCCAATTATGACATAATTGACAAATCGGGAAATAAAAGCGATTGGGCTGAGTTGAGAGAAGCTCAAGCCAAAGCATTGCAATTGCCAAATACTGGAATGATTACCGCGATCGATTTAGGAGATGATAACGACATTCATCCTAAAAACAAACAAGATGTTGGATATCGCCTTTCTTTATTGGCACTCGAAAAAAGTTATAAAAAAATAAAAGGATTTGGCTATCCGGTTATTAGTAAAATAGAAATTAGAGATCAAAATCAAGTTGAGGTTTTTATAGATACCCCTTCATCTATGGTAATTCCAGAAGATGCCATTTTAGGTTTTTCTTTGGCAGGTGAAGACAACATTTTTCATCAAGCAAAAGCAAATTACGTAAACGGAAAGCTATTCGTGAGCGCTGATGAGGTTAAAAACCCAAAAGCATTGCGATATGGTTGGGCCAAAAATCCCGGAAAACTGAATTTGTATAATGCCAATAAATTGCCATTGCGCCCATATAGATCCGATGATTTTAAAGGCGTGACCAATGGAAGAGTATATGATCCCAATATTATTTATTTTTAAAAAAAGAATATGAAAATAAGAAGTGTTTTTCAAAATTTCTGCATGCTAGTTATGTTTTTTTGTTCTATAAAAAGTACGGCACAAAATACGGTAAGAGTTCGTGTTGACAGCGAATTTGTAAAACAAATGTTTCCGGAACAAAAAGATGTTCTTACAGGTGGCGATGGTTGTATCTCCATAGATATGGGCAAGGGAAAATCCGTTTATTTTTGGGGAGATTCTTTTTTGGGTGAAGTGAAAGACAATAAGCGCGACAAAAACACTCCTTTGATTTTTGGAAATGTATTTACTACTTTAGAAAATGGAGTAAGCAAAACCTATCACGGAGGAACAAAAGAAGCTCCAACATCAATAATTGTAAGCCCTCCAGTTAATGGACACAAAGCGATGCTGTGGCCTCAACACGGTTTTGTAAAAAACAACATTTTGCATCAAATGTATGCTACGATTGAAACTTTTGGTTCAGGAACCTGGGATTTCAGATGGGATTCAACTGTTTATTGTCGCATATCATTGCCCGATTTCAAAGAGATTGACAGACAAACAGTCCCTGCATTTGGCGATATACATTACGGCTTTGCTTTTTTACCAGTCAATAAATACATGTACTTCTATGGAAGCAAAGTAGTGAATAATGTTGCTGGAATGTACGTAGCCCGTGGCAAAATGAATGCTGACAAATTAGGCGATTATGATTTTTTTGATGGAAAAAAATTCCAACAAGATGCAAGCAAAGCAACTGCTTTGGAAGGAATGGATATTAACCTTTCTGAGCAATTTTCTGTTTTTAAATACAAAGGAAAATACATATTGATTACACAAGAAAGAGGTATTGGAACAAATGACATCTATAGTTTTGTTTCCGATTCTCCAACTGGAAAATGGAAGAATAAAAAGAAAATATACACAACTCCAGAGCCAATTGAAAACAAAGCAGTTTTCTCATACAATGCTATGGCGCACCCTCAATACATAAAAAATGAGGAAATATTAATTAGCTATTGCGTGAATGGACACAAACCTGAAGATCTTTTTACAGACGCATCTATATACCGCCCAAGATTCATTTGGGCTGACCTAAAAGACATTTTAAACTAGATAACATATGAAAACAAAATATCTTGCATTACCGATATTGCTTTTGAGTTTTGTTTCTTGTAAAAAAGAAATAGAAACCCAATCTGATAATAAAACTGTGATGGACAGTACTTTTTGTAATCGTTTAATGCCTGATCTAGGCGGAGGCGTTACAGGTGCTGATGGTGCAATATCAATTGATCTTAAAAATGGAAAATCTCTATTTATGTGGGGAGACGCTTTTTTTGGAGATGTAAATAAAGGAGTGAGAGCAGATCCTTCTCCCCTAGTTATGGGAAATATTTTTACAACAATTGATGATAAAGAAATAAAAAACTATTACAATGGAACCAACTTAAAACCGTCTTCGTATATCACAGCATCACCAGTAGGTAAATTTCCAACTTGGTATTGGCCTGGAAACGGTTTCGTTAGAGATGGCGTACTTCATTTATTCATGTCCAAATTTCACCGTGAAGGCGAAGGAATGTTTGCTTTTGTTTACGACACCTGTGATTATTTAACATTAGATGCAAATACACTTAAAGAACTTTCCAGAGATAATTTCCCCGCTGCAAACATCAATAAAGTGCATTATGGACATGCTGTTTTAGACGATGGAGAATATATTTACAGTTACGGAACACGTGTGGATGGGCCTAATGGTTGGGCAAACGTGCATGTGGCAAGAGCTATTTTGAAAGAAGGAAAACTAACAGATTGGCATTATTATACAGGAAAAGATTGGAGTAAAGACCCTTTGAAATCACAAAAAATTGCAGGATTATCTCAAAGTGTATCCGAACAATTTAACGTGATAAAGATCAACGACAAATATATTCTCGTAACACAGGACAGAACCAAAAATGTTAAAGATGTGTACTCTTTCATTTCGGACAAACCAGAAGGAAATTTTTATCATGAGAAACTTATATACACAGTTAATGAGCCTGATTATGATAAAAAGAAAATGATGACTTACAATACCATGGTTCATCCGCAATACATAAAAGATGGTAAAATTTTAATGTGTTACAACGTAAATACCTGGGACTTTTTTAGTCATTATAAAGATGCCTCTTTGTACAAACCACGTTTCTTTTGGTTGCCTTTGAGTAAAATTTTAGAGTAAATTTCAACAAACAAATAAATAATTCGTAATTTATAAAAACACCACTCTTTTGAGTATGTTTGAACTTAACTAAACAATAAATAAACCATGAAAAAAGAACAGAATTTTTTTCAACTTTTACCAATTTTACTCGGATTCTTCATTATGGGATTTGTAGATGTAGTAGGTATTGCAACCAACTATGTAAAAAAGGATTTTCAACTTTCAGACACATTGGCTAACCTTTTGCCTATGGCTGTATTCCTGTGGTTTCTGATATTCTCTATTCCTACTGGAATGCTGATGAATAAAATAGGACGCAAGAAAACGGTATTACTTAGTATGATCATAACTGTGATTGCGCTATTAATCCCTATGATAGCATACAGCTTGCCAGTTGTTTTAGTCGCATTTGCTTTGTTGGGAATTGGTAATACTATCATTCAGGTATCCATTAATCCGTTACTTACGAATGTAATCAGTGGAGAAAAATTAACAAGCTCGCTTACTCTTGGTCAGTTCTTTAAAGCTATTGCATCATTTCTTGGACCGGTTATAGCCGCATTCTGTGCAAATGCTTTTGGCAACTGGCAGCTATTATTCATAGTGTTTGCAGCAGCTACGGTATTGTCATCTGTTTGGTTATGGATTACTTATATACCGAAGGAAGAAGCCAAAACTGAGATTTCTACTTTTGGTGAGTCATTTGCATTACTGAGCGACAAGACTATATTTCTGTTTTTTATTGGTATCCTAACATTAGTTGGAATCGATGTAGGATTAAATATTACAGCCCCAAGATTGATGATGGAGCGTGCAGGTATGGCGCTTGAAGATGCCGGTTATGCAACCAGTCTATACTTTATTTTCCGTACCGCAGGTGCATTTCTTGGAGCCTTTATTTTGGCAAAAATGTCTGCTAGAAAATTCTATATAGTAAGTTCAGTAGCTGCGATTTTAGCAATACTATTGTTGATGTTTGCAAACTCACAGCCTTTGTTATACACGGGTATTGCTTTGGCCGGTTTCGCATGTGCCAATATGTTTTCAATCATATTTTCGTATGCCCTCAAAAAAATGCCTTCTAAATCAAATGAGGTGTCGGCATTAATGATTATGGGTGTTTCCGGTGGTGCTATCTTCCCATTCCTGATGGGAGTTATGACCGATGCAATGGGTGGAATTCAAATTGGTGCTGTGGGAATTATTTTGATTTGCTGCGTTTATCAACTGTTCCTTGCCGTTAGTGTAAAAGAAGAAACAGATAAACAGGTCGAACAAGCTATATTGGATATCAAGTAGGTTCCTTTTATGTGCCACTTATTTAGTTTATACCTCTTTCAAACTCGGTATTATCACTCGGTAATAAATTTTAACCTATTCAATAAAAAATAAAGGTTTTATCAATACAAAAAAATGAATTTCAATCAATCACACACTTTGGATAAAGAATCCATATTTGAACAAGTTGCAACTTATTTAAAAGAAGAACAATTTTCTATTGTACAACAAGATCAAAGCAGACCTTGGGGAGGTTTCTTTGTTATTGACGAAAGTCAAGCAGATTCTTTTGCTGCCAAATTTTTTCCCCATCTTGACTTATCTCAAATTCAAATTACAAATAAATTAAGTCCGAAGATATTGGTAGTGGCTCCAAACCAGCGCTTATCTTGGCAATATCATTTCAGAAGAGCCGAAATTTGGAAGATTCTAGATGGTCCAGTTGGTGTTAAAATAAGTGACACCGATGAAGAAGGTGAAACTCAAGAACTTGCTCCAGGGAGCTTTATACAAATGAACAAAGGCGAGCGTCAC
>DATEOV010000439.1:0-9477 GCA_035273645.1 Flavobacterium sp.
ATTAATTATGGTGCTTTTATTCAGACTGTTTTTGATTTTGTTATTATTGGTTTTTGTATATTTATGGTACTAAAAGCCTATGAAAAAACCAAGAAGCAAGAAGTTGTGGTTGAAGCTCCACCAGCAGGACCAACACAGGAAGAATTGCTTACTCAAATTAGAGATTTGCTAAAAAAATAGACTCTAAGCGACTAAGTTGCTAAGATTCTAAGTTAAAGAAAAAATAAAGTTATTTCAAATTTCAGAAACTTAGTATCTCAGAATCTTAGAAACTATAAAAAAAATAATACCGCTTTCCACTATATATTCTAACTAAACCACTCTATAAAAGGGTGGTTCTTTTATTTTGTTTAATTTATAACAATTTGTTAATTTTTGTGAAGGCGCTTGTTATGTTTTGAATATTACATACTTTTGTACTTCAAAAATAAAATATACACATATAATAATATAGTTACGATGAGAATAGCAGTTGTAGGAGCTACCGGAATGGTTGGCGAAATAATGTTGAAAGTATTAGCAGAAAGAAATTTTCCTGTAACCGAATTAATTCCAGTTGCTTCTGAGAAATCAGTTGGAAAAGAAATTGAATTTCAAGGAAAAAAATACAAGGTAGTAGGTATGCAAACAGCCGTTGACATGAAAGCGGATATTGCATTATTTTCTGCTGGTGGAGGAACATCATTAGAATGGGCTCCTAAATTTGCTGCTGCAGGAACTACAGTTATTGATAATTCATCAGCTTGGAGAATGGATCCAACCAAAAAATTGGTGGTACCGGAAATCAATGCAAATCAATTGACAAAAGAAGATAAAATCATTGCAAACCCAAACTGCTCAACTATTCAAATGGTATTGGCTTTGGCTCCATTGCATAAAAAATATAATGTAAAACGTGTAATCGTTTCTACTTACCAATCTATTACAGGAACTGGTGTGAAAGCGGTTCAACAATTTGAAAACGAGGTTGCCGGAGTAAAAGGTGATATGGTTTACAAATACGAAATCAACCGTAACTGTATCCCACAATGTGATGTTTTTGAAGATAACGGATACACCAAAGAAGAAATGAAATTGGTTAAAGAAACCAAAAAAATCTTAAGCGATGATTCAATCAAAGTAACGGCTACTGCTGTTCGTGTGCCAGTTGTTGGTGGACACAGTGAAGCGGTAAATGTTGAATTCAGCAATGATTTTGATGTAAACGATGTAAGAACTCTTTTGAGCCAAACAGATGGTGTAACGGTTCAAGACAATTTGGATACTTTTACGTATCCAATGCCAAAATATGCTGAAGGTAAAAATGACGTATTCGTTGGACGTATTCGTCGTGACGAAAGCCAGGCGAACACTTTGAATATGTGGATTGTTGCCGATAACTTGAGAAAAGGAGCAGCTACTAATACTATTCAAATTGCAGAATATTTAATAGCAGCAAAATTGGTTTAATCCATTTCAGATATTTAATACATAAGAAAACTACAACTTTAATCGGTTGTAGTTTTTTTGTTTTCATACCTTTGTGGTGATGAAAAGGAAGCAGCTCATATTTAATTTTTCTTTGGTTGTTGCGGTATTGTTCTCAATACTGTTTCAATCGGTTGACAGTATCGGCCATTTAAAGGAAAAATTTTCTGAAAAATCCTGTCATCATACTTATAATTCTGGTTCCGAATTTACCCACCAACATCACAATTTTGATCATTGTTATGTTTGTCAATTCGGGTTTAGCAGTTTTGTAACACCTATAAATTATTCCTATGCATTCTTAGCTGGGAATTGGAAAATACCCTATTTCTTTGCAACTATAAAAAGCGTTTTTTCGTTTTCCGGTAGCTTGTATTCCCATCGTGGTCCCCCAAATTGTTTGTAAACAACCCAGTTATCCCTCACTTCGCAACAATCCATAGATAAGATTTATCAAGGAGCGAAAGAATAGGCTTTATCAGTAAACATCGTTCCTGCTGTCCGCTATATTCCATCTCGTTGAAAAAACGAGATGTAATGCCGCTTCCATCAGGGCTAAAAAGCCAGCATAGTCCATTTTTGGAATTAATGCAATCAATGACTTTTGGTTTATATATAATTTCAATGTGGGTTTGGCTATGTTCGGGTTGTTCGTTTTAAATCAAGCTATTTAGAGCTTGCTTTCAAAAGAGATTTTGTCAGTAGTTCTATTATTTACAGAACATTTTCAATCACTTGATGCCTTTTAAAAAAGGACTTTGATTGAGAACAATACAATATTCAAATGAAAAGATATATAGTGGCTCTATTACTAGGGCTTACCACTTTTTTACATGCACAAAACTCTATAAGCGGAAAGGTAACAGATTCCAAAAACAATCCTTTGGCAGGAGTTGTCGTTGATGCATCCGAATTGCATAAATCAACCAAAACTGATCAAAACGGGATGTATACTTTAACTGAACTCCCAAGTGGGCAGTTAACGCTTGTTTTTTCATCCATAGGATTTGCGACCCAAAGTAAAAAGATTGAAAAAGCACAAAATATCCAGACATTTGATGTCATTATGGATGAATTGGCTTTCCAAATGGATGAGGTTATTGTATCAACTCCTTTCTCCAAATTACAATCTCAAAATGTAATGAAAGTAGATCGCGAAAGTGTCAAATCAATGCAAGAAAAGGGAAGTGCTACTTTGATAGAGGGATTGGCTACCATTCCTGGAGTTTCACAGGTTTCTACAGGAACATCAATCGGGAAACCGGTAATTCGGGGATTGAGCGGAAACCGAGTTTTAGTGTATACACAAGGCGTCCGACTAGAAAATCAACAGTTTGGAGATGAACACGGTTTGGGATTGAACGATTCCGGTGTAGAAAATGTTGAGGTTATAAAAGGTCCGGCTTCATTGCTTTATGGTTCGGATGCATTGGGAGGCGTTTTGTTTTTTAATCCCGAAAAATTTGCTTTGGCTAATACTTTTCAAGGAGATTTTGGACAACGATTGTTTTCGAATACTCTTGGAGCCAGTACAACTTTGGGCTTGAAAACATCTACCGATAATTGGAAATATTTGATACGTGGTGCTTACAATACCCAATCCGATTATAAAATTCCAGATGGTGATCGTGTGACCAACACGCGTTTTCAAGAAATGGATTTCAAAGCAGGAATCGGGTATAGCAATGCTAAGTTTTCGAGTGTTTTGAGATACAATTACAACAATCTCGATGTTGGAATTCCCGAAGATGGAATTGCTGACCAAACCACAACCAAGAAAACTACCTTTCCAAAACAAGAGGTTTTCAGTAATTTATTCTCTTTGAATAATACCTTGTTTTTTAGTGGTTCAAAATTGGATGTGAATTTAGGGTATATCAATAATGATCGTTCGGAGTTTGAAGACAGCAACGTTGCCGTTTTGCACATGATTTTAAACACATTTGATTATAATGTCAAGTACTATTTGCCAAAGCTTGGTAAAGTAGAAACGATTGTTGGTGTCCAAGGGATGTCACAGGAAAATAAGAATCTAGCCGATGAATTTTTAATTCCAAATGCCACAACGAACGATTTTGGCGTTTTTGGAACCGGAATTTACAGTTGGGGTGTGAATTCATTGCAAGGAGGTCTTCGATTTGATTACAGACACTTAGTTTCCGAAGAACACGGAGTTGTTGGCGAGGAAGGATATTTTGAGGCACTCGATAAAAATTACGATAGTTTCAACGCTTCATTGGGATACAAAACAAATTTTGCAAAGGATTTATCTTTCCGATTGAATGGCGCAACGGGTTTCAGGGCACCAAACTTGGCTGAGCTGTCTTCGAATGGTGTTCACGAAGGTACTTTTCGTTATGAAATTGGAAATCCTGACTTAAAAACGGAGCAAAACCTGCAAACCGATTTGGATTTGGAATACAAAAGCGACCATTTTGAGTTTAGTGTGAGTGGCTTTTATAATCATATTAACGACTACATTTATTCGTCACCATCTGGGGCAGAAATCGATGGTTTTATGGTTTATGATTATATTCAAAATAATGCCAATTTGTATGGAGGAGAACTAGCTTTGCATATTCATCCACACCCTTTGGATTGGCTGCATTTTGAAACCAGTTTTGAAACCGTTACGGGAAAATTGCAGGGTGGAGGTTATTTGCCTCAAATTCCGGCTAACAATTGGGATAACACCCTAAAAACCGATTTTGTAATAGGGAAATGGCTTGAGGACGCTTTTGCGACTTTAAATGTTTCGACTACTTTCAGCCAGGATAAAGTAAGCGGCTTTGATATTTCTTCAAATGATTATACCTTGGTGAATATGGGTTTTGGAGGTAAAGTAAAGCTGGGGAAAACTACTTTTGATGTAAACTTTAACGGAAATAACTTATTGAATAAAACATATATTCCTCATTTATCTCGTTTAGCCACTTCGGGAATACCCAATCTGGGAAGGAATTTTGTTTTAGGAGTTGCGTTTAAATTTTAAGGTTAAAAGGTCTAAAATAATAAGCCCCAATAATGTATTGTTATTGGGGCTTTGTGTTAAACTTTTTTTTACTTTGTTATTTTTAAATTAGGCTCTCATTATTTAGGAACCTTTTTTTATATGAAAAGTTTTAGTATTTTTGGTTGAAATCAAAACCTACTATTGAAAAAAAATTGCTACATATTATTCTTATTTCTAGCTTTTTTCATTGGTTGTACCAATAATAAAAGCAACAAAAAGAATTCGCCATCTTCAGAAGATAGTTTATCTACTTATCTTACTTTGGCAAATGACGAGCACTTGCCGTATGGCTTCAAAAAAAAATACAATCAAAAGGCATTATCCATCATTCTGAATCAGAAAGACGATTCAATTAATAAAGTAAATCTCTTTAAAGTAGCCAATCGCTATTATAATATGAATGATTGGCAAGGTTATCGTGAAACTTCTAATCTCATTTTAGAACGCTCTAGAAATAAGGATGATTTTGCTAATATGGCTAAAGCCTATACTTATTTAGGGGACTACTATAGTGCCAAAGATATTTCGGATAGTGCGTTTTATTGCTATTTCAAAGCAGAGAAGCTTTACCTTAAAACCAACAACAATTACGATCTTGCTAAAACACGAATTAGTAAAGCCAACTTACGATACAATGAAAATGATTTTTTTGACAGCGAAATAGCAATTTTTAAGGCGTTACGAGTTCTAAAAGGAGAAAACGCAAATGATTTGCTATATGAATCCTATAATCTTTTGGGTATTTTATACAATGAAAGAGAGGAGTACAGCAGAGCATTAGAGTATCATAACAAAGCATTAGCTGTTATTGATAATCAATCTATCCCATTAATATTGCAATTTAAAGCATCTTCTTTAAATAATATGGGTTATGTGTATTTGAATTTGAAAAATTATAAGCAAGCCAAAAAGTATTTTGAAAGAGGATTGAAAGAGGAACATTTGTTTGTGGACAAACCTAAACTTTATGCTATGTTATTGGATAATTTGGCTTATTCCAAATTCAAACTTAAAGAATCCAATGGGTTACCAAATCAGTTTTATAGAGCGTTAAAAATAAGAGATAGCTTGGATTTTACCGCAGGTGTCATTATTAACAAAATTCATCTGTCTGAATATTTTGCTTCGGAGAAAGATACATTAAAGGCAGTTCAATACGCCAAGCAGGCACTTATGCTTTCACGAAGTACCAATCAATTGAGAAGAAATTTGGAGGCCCTCAAACAAATGGAGGCGGTAGATCCAAAAAAGGCTTTTGTTTATTCTAAAGAGTATATCCTCATTAATGATCGTTTGCAAAAAGCAGAACGTAAAATGGGTGAAAAATTTTCCAGAATAGAATATGAAACGGATGAAATTAAAGTAGAAAATACTAATCTGGAAGGACAAAATAAGAAACTTTTGTTAATTTTTGGGTCTTTTATAATCTTGGCAATATTGTTGTATACCATTAAATTGCAAAAAGTTAAGCAACGTGAATTGTTGTTTAAACAACAACAACAACAAGCCAATGCAGAAATCTACAATTTGTTAATTAATCAACAAAATACTATTGAAATCAATAACATTAAAGAGAAGAAACGAGTTGCAAGAGAATTACATGATGGTGTTTTAGGCAGAATGTTTGGTGTTCGAATCAATTTGGATAGTTTAAATAAAATCAAGGATGACTCAGGTATCGAAAGCAGATTAAATTACTTAACAGAACTCAAAAATATTGAACAAGATATTCGTGAAATTTCACATAACTTGAATAGAGAAAAATCAGAATTAATTAATAACTTCGTAGCAATAGTTACTAATTTATTCGAAGAACAGAAAAAAACATATTCAACTAAATTCCTTGCACACATTGACCCAGCCATAAAGTGGGATTTGATTGATAATACAGCAAAAATTAATTTATATAGAATTCTTCAAGAATCACTTCAAAATTGTAATAAATATGCTAATGCAACAAAAATAAAGGTTGAATTCAAAAAGGAAAATGACAATTTAGTGCTGAAAATAAATGATGATGGAACAGGATTTAATGTCAATCGAGCCAAAAAAGGTATTGGCCTGCAAAATATAAAAGTAAGGACTATAGAATGTGAGGGAACACTTGAAATAAAATCAAAAAAAGAAGAAGGCACTTTAATTACAATTACAATTCCAGTTAAAAAAACACAAAAACCAGCAATAAAATGATAGTTGATTCAAAAGTGGAAAAGTTAATTAAAAAAAATATTTTAATAGTAGATGACCATCCCTTTATAATTGACGGATATAAAAACGCCATTACCCGCTACAAACCTGATCTTTACGAATATTCATTTACTCAAGGTAAGGACTGTGAGACAGGTTATAATATTATTACAAATCCAGAAACACCTCTTTTTGATATTGCCTTTTTAGACATTAGTATGCCTGTATATGAAGAAAAAGGAATTATTTCTGGTGAGGATTTAGCTAAATTAATTCTGGAATTGATGCCCAATTGCAAAATTATTTTACTCACAATGTACACTGAATTGCTTAAAATAAAGAACATAATTGAGACTATAAATCCTGCAGGGCTTGTTATAAAAAATGATTTAACCTTTGATGAATTACTTTTTGGTTTTGATATTATATTGAAAAATGAAATCTATTACAGTCACTCTGTAATTAAAATGGCCAAGCAAATCAATAATGATTTTGAGGATATAGATCAATTTGATAAATTAATTTTATTCCATATTTCCAAAGGGACAAAAACCAAAGATATTCCGCAGTATATCCCTATTTCACTGCATGCGATAGAAAGTAGAAAAGTAAATCTAAAAGAATTATTTAAAATTGAGGACGGAAGTGATATCGATTTGATTCAGGAAGCAAAAGTTAGAGGAATTATCTTTTAATTCACTTAATAAACAAAAAAATGACACTATCTCAGTGTCATTTTTTTGTTTAATATTTTTCAATTCCAATGTGTTTATTCACTTATGGCATCCCATCCTCTAGCTTTCAAAGGTATTTTGGTATTGGCGCGAGTTACAAGATGTACTCCTTCACTCTCTTGAGTCATGTGTCCAATAATACTGAAGTTTGGATTCCCTTTTATTTTCTCAAAATCTTCCATGGCAATTGTAAAGAGTAATTCATAATCCTCTCCACCGTTGATGGCAACTGTCGTACTGTCGATATTAAATTCTTCGCAAACATTGATAAACTGAGGGTCTATAGGCAATTTATCTTCATATAAATTGCAGCCAACACCTGATTGTTTGCATAAATGCATAATCTCTGATGATAATCCATCGGAAATGTCAATCATAGAAGTTGGTTTTATTTCCAAAGCATGCAATAAAGTACGGACATCTTTGCGGGCTTCTGGCTTCAATTGACGCTCAATCAAGTAGGTGTAGGCATCCAAATCAGGTTGCGAATTCGGGTTAACCTGGAAAACTTGTTTTTCTCTTTCCAAGACTTGCAAGCCCATATAAGCAGCTCCGATATCACCTGTGACTACCAATAAATCGGTTTGTTTTGCTCCGTTTCTATAAACAATTTCGTTTTCATCGGCCTCACCAAGAGCAGTGATGCTAATGATTAATCCTTTTTGAGAAGAGGTCGTATCGCCACCTATTACATCTACTTTATATTCTTGTGCTGCGTGAGCAATTCCTTCATACAATTCTTCCAATGCTTCCAGCGGAAAACGATTGGAAACAGCAATGGAAACAGTGATTTGTGTTGGCCTGGCGTTCATTGCACAAATATCGGATACATTGACCACGACAGATTTGTAGCCTAAATGTTTTAAGGGCATGTATGCCAAATCAAAATGAACGCCTTCAATCAATAAATCGGTGGAAACAACCACTTTTTTTTCTTTGAAATCCAAGACAGCTGCGTCGTCACCAATTCCTTTTAGTGTGGAAGGCTGTGTGATTTCGAAGTTTTTTGTCAAATGGTCTATTAAACCAAATTCTCCTAGTTGAGCTATACTCGTGCGTTGCGGTGTTTTATCTTCAATCATTTTGTCTGTTTATTGCTTTTTTGGTTTTACCAAGGTTGCAAAGGTACGAAGTTGATTTGCTTTATAAATTTAAAAGAGAAGAGATTTTATAGTAGTTGTTTATGAGTGTCGGTATTTTTTTGCATCTTTAAATTCTTAAAACATCACAAAATGAATTTATTTGACATAGTTACCCTGACCGTAAATCCAGCCTTGGACAAAAGCACTCATTTTAAAGGTTTAATTGCCGAACAAAAAATTCGCTGTTCAGAACCCAGATTCGATGCTGGTGGCGGCGGTATCAATGTTTCTAAGGCCATTTCACGTTTGGGCGGTAATTCATTAGCAGTATTTACTTCTGGAGGCCCATTAGGAAAAATGCTGGAAGAATTGGTTGCCAAAGAATCCATCGACTTTCAAGCCATTCCCATTCAAACTTGGACGAGAGAAAGTTTTGTGGCCGTGGATGATAATACCAATTCACAGTATCGCTTTGGTTTTACAGGAGGAGAAATCACCGATGATGAAGAACAAGCCGTACTAGATGCTATTTCCAATTTAAAACCAAAATTCTTGGTGGCCAGTGGCAGCCTAAACGAAGGTTTAACTTCCGATTTTTATCAAAAAGTAGCAGAAATAGCCAAAAAATCAGATTCAAAATTAATAATCGACACATCCGGGGAAGCTTTAAAAAAAGTATTGGAAACAGGAGCCTATCTCATCAAACCAAATGTGGGAGAACTGGCAAAATTAATTGGAGTCGAACGATTGGAAATGGAAGAAGTCAATGAAGCTGCCAAACAAATTATTGCCAAAGGCGGAGCCGAGATTGTAGTAGTCTCACTCGGTCCACAAGGTGCAGTACTCGTAACCAAAGACAATTATGAATTTGTTCCCGCTCCCAATGTTGCCAAGAAAAGTACCGTTGGTGCCGGAGACAGCATGGTAGGCGGAATGGTTTGGGCGCTTTCGCAAAATAAAAGCCTGAAAGAAGTAATCCGTTGGGGCGTGGCCT
>DATEOV010000440.1:0-6512 GCA_035273645.1 Flavobacterium sp.
ATTTGCATAATTATTGTATAGTTTTGTTTTTTTTGGATGAAAACAAAAAAAACAAAATATCTCCCTTTAGCCCCGATAATAATGAAAATCCTTATAAACCGGGGTTCGGTTTATAAGATTGCAATGGATAGCGGGACAATATTAACAAAAAGGCCTAATCTTTCTGCTTCAAAAACAGCAATGAACTCAGGTTTTAAAGAGTTTTTGTTTCAATTACTTAAGCTTATTTGCTATTTGATTAAACGCTTCCAACTGATTGGCGTGCTGCAAAGGCGCGACGTTAGACCTCAGACTTAATCTTGTGAATACATGAATGTCAGAATCCATTAATTGAGCGTCAATGTGAGTTCCTGTACTTGTTTTTAAGCCTTTGTAGATTAATACAGTACTTGTTGTGCTTGCTACGGGATCATGCAAAGAATGAAACACCTTAAAATAAGTTCCGACTGGAAGTGTCATTCCGTTTTCTAATCCTTTGCGTACAACTTTCATTACATCATTAAGCTCATCGATTGTTTGATAGGGTCTAAATCGATACCAGTATTTATTTTCTTCTGAAGTTTGGTCCGATTCAGCATAAACAATCATTGGTCCAACAATACCAATAATAGATTGGAGTTTGTTGGAAGAGACTACTATTGGATCGATTAAAAATAGATTTTTAGGAGGCAAATGGGAATTAAAATAACCTGATTTTACTAATTCCAGAATTAGTGTTCCGCCGGTGGATGAGCCTGCAATACTGATTTTGGTGTAGCCAAGCGCTATTAGTTTTTCATATTCGTCAGTTATGGCAGAACGCCAGTCTTCCCATTTTGAGGCTTTAAAAGAATCGTAATCCCTGCCGTGTCCGTCGAGTAAAACTTGAGAGATTCTATAGGTAGATTCGTTTGACCAATCTTTAAATTCCTGCCATTCAAATGTGGTGGCAGAATATCCGTGGACAGCCAGTATGATATGCTTGCTTAAATCTTCGGGTGTTGGATTCGGGTATTTTGCCGAGACTAAAAATTGTTCCGGATTGTATAAGGAAGGATCGAAGATAACATTGCCATCGAGCAAATCATCTGTGATCGTCGGGTCGCTGCAGGAGTAGAATAATGATCCAATAGCAAATAGAAAAAATAGATATGATTTATTCATATGTTGATATTTATTGTTTTTTATTTGTCATATGTAATTGCTTCGCCTGTTCGCTATCGCTCGAGTCGCATATTTCCATCTGTGTTTGCGACCAATTTAGGGTCATGCTCATTTCATTGGTTATGGTTTTTAAACAGCGTATAATAAATGTCAAGATGAAAGTATAGGGGCTGTAAAGTTCCTGGTGAATAACCTTCTTTTTCGGTAATAATATAATAGCCAGTGCCAAAATTTAGAGTGACTGGCACTTGTGGGATATTGAAAGTAAAACCAATTTCTGGTGAAAAAAGAAAAGCAGTATTTGGAATTTCATCGAAAATTTCCTCCTCTAGATCCGAGTAAAAATACCCCATATTTAATCGGGTGACAAAATGGTAAGGTTTACTTTTATTGAAATGCCAACTGCTTGAAAAGATATAATTGTCTTGTTTGATGGCGTTCGAATTATAGGCAGATCCCAATCTGGAAGTTACATAATCAAACCCAATGAAAAATTGATCAGGTTTAAATTTTGCGAAAGAATATTGGGCTGAAATACCATTTTCCCAATACATTTCTTGCGTCTTTTGAAAGCGCCCACCCAATTTGAGACTTTGCGCTTGAGAGATGATGGTACAAAATATCAACGAAACTATTAATATTTTTTTCAATAGATATGGTTTATGTTAATATTTGAAAACAAATTTTTTGGTTAAGCAGGTGAAATTTACGTAATTTATTTTAAGACAGTCGTTTATTGTGTTAATAAGTTTGGGCTTAGCTCAAAAGTGCAGATTAACATTTGTTATTTTAAATTTATTAAACATGCTTATGAGGGTAATTTGGTACTTAGTTTTATGGATTAAAAGAAAAACCAACACTAAAAAACAATCTTACTTTACCGATATTATTTATCCATGAAGTATCAAAATGAATGGGACCTAAAATTGACTGATAAGAAATAGCAGCGCCCCCTGACATTACAAGACTAGTTTCTAAATTTTCATCCCAATTTCCTTTTGGACTAAATACATTGTCAATATATTCGTTAAAATTGCCAAAGCCAACTGTTGCAGCATTAAAATGAGGGGTTAGATATATTTTGCCCATTGCATTTATTTGTGCTCCAAGCCTAATTCCCATAAATTGGGTAGCATTGAGTTCATCTTCATTTAGGCCGGGAAATGAAAGGCGACTACTGCCGGAACTTGGTATAATTCCTCCTATGAAATATTTTGAAGCATAACCATAATCCGAAAATGAGGCTTGGTCATTTTTAAGTTTATCTTGGAAAATAAAATAGGAATCAAATCCTATCATAGCCGTAATCTTCTTTTTTAAGAGCGCTCTCTTTTCAACCGAAAATCCAAATTTAGTATAGCCATTTGTTGAGCTAGAAATACTTGTTAAGGCTGGGTCAGAAAATGAGATATTGGCATTTGTAAATAAAGAACGGCTTATATTGGTTTTTAGAATTGTTCCATTTGTAGCAAAGAAAACTTTATCCATATCGTTATAGGAATAATGCAGGTTTATCTCTGAATCATTAAAATTATAGTTATTGATGTTGAAAAAATTATTGTTGTAGTCAGTATCGTATTTTGGATTTACATTAGTGAAGTGGTAATTAAAACCAAAACCAACGTAGCTTTTTAGTGAATTTAAGTTTCTGTTTATCTCATTATTGAATTCAAAAGCGTTATAGAGCATATTGTCTACAGAACTGCCATCTATAAAAATTTCTTGACTTAAAAAGGCTCCATAAAGCTCAGATCCCCACCACCAATCTTTGTTCTTTCCAAAATTTTTCTGAAAATTGATTCTAACTTTTGGCTGTTCTGCAAGATCTCCCGTAAAAACAAGTCGAGAGGATTCAGCAAGAACATTTCTTGCCGTGTAATTAAGAATAAGTCCAACACCTCTATAAGTGTCATAATGTAAAGAAGCATTGACTTGGTTTTTTGCATATTCAAAACCAGTCAATGCAATTCCAAGTTTATCTTGATCTGTTATGAAATAGGTGTATGTGATTTGGCTAAAAAGATTAGTTCCCATGGCCCTATTAATACCTGCGATTAGATCTTTAGTGGTGCATTTTGTATGCGTTTTGATGTTTGTTCTAGCCATTACCAAAGGGATATTCTCCTTACTGATATTTTTATAGACAATAGTGTCAATGATAAATTCATTGGGCATTTTTGGGAGTTCATGCGTTCGTTGCGGGTATCCTTTTAATTTTTCTGCTAAAGTTATTAAGGCAGGCAAATTTTGCTCAGCAGCAATTTTACCGTCTTTGTAAATTTCGTCGCTTTCTGCAAAATCAGCGGTAGAAAAGCGTAAGTTAGGCAAATGATCTACCAAGATATCACAAAGTGCTCGGTTTGCTGGATTTTTAATGTTGCTTGGAAACATACTGGTTTGCATCAATACAGTTGCAAAATTATTTAGTTTTTCTATAGGTTCCATTCCGCCTCCTACGTCGCTTCCAATAATAATGTCGGCGCCCATTTGCTTAGCAATATCTGTTGGAAAATTATTCATTACTCCTCCATCGACCAAGACCGTTTTTTCATAGTTCATAGGATTAAAAACAGCTGGTAAAGACATACTGGCTCTCATCGCAAAAGCCAAACTTCCTTTGCTTAAAATAACTTCTTTTCCTTCAACCAAATCAGTAGCCATTGCTCTAAATGGTATTGGAAGTTTGTCAAAATCTTTAACATTGTAAACAGGATAGGTCAGTTCGGAAAGGTATTCTCTTAAATTTTGATCATTCAATATAGAACTAAGGCTATTTGGTTTTCCGTCTTTTATCCCAATACCGGCCAAGTATCTGTCGTATTCTCTTTTTTCTTCAACACTTACAGTTTTTAGAGATTGGCCTCCGCCAAGTATTTTGTCCCAATCTATGCTCTTTGTGATTTTTTCGATGCTATCGCCCGAATATCCCATAGCATATAAACCTCCGATGATGCTTCCCATACTATTCCCAACAATAAGATCGGGAACAATGTGTAATGAATCTAGTTTTTGTAAAAGAGGAATATGTGCAACTCCTTTTGCACCGCCACCGCTTAATACTAATACAACTTTTGGTTTTTTGTCTTGAGCAAAATTGATTTGAGGAAAACTTAGTAAAAATAAAATGGTGAATAAATATGACGTTTTTTTCAAAGTTATGGAGATTGAAGAGGTTGAGAAATTGCGATTTGTTTTATTTTTTAAAATTAGGCAGTTATTTATAAATGGACAATTTTTTTAGGAAAAATATTAAAGTGTTATTAGTGTCTTTCAAGAAGGTTTTGGATGCAGTATCTGCGTGAGGGATAGAAGCGGCATCCTTTTGTGCAGCGATAGCGAAACAAAAGATACAGCGAATAGCCCGACCCGAAGTTTTTACGGAGGGTCATGCCCAAAAACAAAAAACCCTCACATTTCTGTAAGGGTTCTATCTTAATACTTAGTACTACAAACTTAATACTAATATCTGTAATATTCTGGTTTGAATGGACCTTGAACAGCAACACCGATGTAAGCAGCTTGATCGTCACGTAAAGTTTCCAATTCAACTCCTAATTTTGCAAGGTGCAAAGCAGCTACTTTTTCATCCAAATGCTTTGGTAACATGTAAACATCATTGTTATATGCTGCACTGTTTTTCCATAATTCGATTTGAGCTAAAGTTTGGTTTGTAAATGAGTTACTCATTACAAAACTTGGGTGACCTGTAGCACAACCAAGGTTTACTAAACGACCTTCAGCAAGGATAAGAATATCTTTTCCAGCAATAGTATATTTATCAACTTGTGGTTTAATCTCGATTTTTGATGCACCGTGGTTTTTGTTCAACCAAGCCATATCAATTTCGTTGTCAAAGTGTCCAATGTTACAAACGATAGTTTTATCTTTCATTTGTTCAAAGTGACTTCCAAGAACGATATCTTTATTTCCAGTTGTAGTGATGATGATATCAGCATTAGCAACGACAGTGTTTAATTTTTTAACTTCAAAACCGTCCATTGCAGCTTGTAAAGCACAAATTGGATCAATTTCAGTAACAGTTACAATAGAACCAGCACCTCTAAAAGAAGCAGCAGTTCCTTTTCCAACATCACCGTATCCACAAACGATTACTCTTTTTCCAGCCAACATAATGTCTGTAGCACGACGAACCGCATCAACAGCAGATTCTTTACATCCGTATTTGTTGTCAAATTTAGATTTAGTAACCGAGTCATTTACGTTGATAGCAGGCATTGGCAATGTTCCAGCTTTTACTCTTTCGTATAATCTGTGTACACCAGTTGTAGTTTCTTCAGACAATCCTTTGATTCCGGCAACCAATTCTGGGTAACGGTCAATAACCATATTAGTCAAATCTCCACCGTCATCAAGAATCATGTTCAATGGTTTTCTGTCTTCGCCAAAGAATAATGTTTGCTCGATACACCAGTCAAAATCCACTTCGTTCAAACCTTTCCAAGCATAAACTTGAATTCCTGCAGCAGCAATAGCTGCAGCAGCTTGATCTTGAGTAGAGAAAATATTACAAGAACTCCAAGTCACTTCAGCACCAAGAGCAATCAATGTTTCGATCAAAACAGCAGTTTGAATCGTCATGTGCAAACATCCAGCGATACGAGCACCTTTAAGAGGTTGTTCGTCTTTATATTCTGCACGAAGCGCCATTAATCCTGGCATTTCAGCTTCAGCTAGTTCAATTTCTTTTCTTCCCCAGGCTGCTAGAGAAATGTCTTTTACTTTGAAAGCCACAAAAGGCATAGTCGTTGTACTCATTTATAGTATATTTGTATTGTAAAATTTTTTGCAAATTTAGGCAATAAGTTTAGAAATAAACTAATTTATGCGAGATTTGTGATTTGTTTAATGTCTTAATCTTTTGAACATTAGATAAATGTTATATATAAGTCCTGAGCGAAGTCGAAGGGTTGGAGCTAATCCCGCTATTCGTTGCAATCTTTTTTGTCTCGTAGAAAAAACGAGACAAAAAAGGATTTCCACTGCTATCGGGGCTAAAAATCACCACAACAACATCATGCCATTATACAAAACTATAACCTTAAATGCATCAACCCAAATCCTTGTTTGGGAAATAACCGAATCCTATCAGGAACTTTTTGAGGCAGTCGTTCTCAATGATAGTAATATGTGCCGATTGAACGGCATGAAGTCCGAAATACATCAACGTGCTTTCTTGAGTGTTCGTAAATTGTTTCAAGAATCAGGTTATACGGATTTTGATTTGTATTATGACGAATTCGGGAAACCGCATTTGCATGATGGCAAGCATATTTCAATTACCCATTCACATCAATTTTCGGCCATTATTTTAAGTGATGAAGTCGTTGGGATTGATATCGAATTGCAAC
>DATEOV010000441.1:0-4242 GCA_035273645.1 Flavobacterium sp.
CAAATTTGAAATCAAAACGTCTTTTTCTTATTAATTTTTCTTATTTTTACATAGTATAATTTTAATTTTAAATCATTGATCATGAATAGAATAATCTCATTTTTAGTGTTTGTTTGCGTGACTTTTATTTCATGTACCACCCCAAAATCAGCTGTAGAAACTACATCCCTTGGTGGAACTTGGGAATTAAAATATATAACAGGGCCCAAAATTGCTTTTGAAGGTTTGTTTCCTAATAAAAAACCAACAATTGCGTTTGATTTAAAAGAAAATAAAATTGCAGGAAACAATAGTTGCAATCAGTATTTTGGAGCTTTGCTTATGGATGGTGCCAAAATCAATTTTAAAGATGCTAAAATTGGAATGACTATGATGGCTTGTGAAGGTAATGGGGATTCATTATATATGGACACTCTAAATAAAATAGAGTCGTACACAATTACGGATGATGGGAAAACCTTAAACTTTTTGTTAGGAAATGTTGTTATGATGCGGTTTACCCATCAAGATTAATTTTAGAATTTATTCGTTTTATTATAAAAATAAAGAACTCATGAAAACAATAATATTGTCCTTTTTCCTTTCTTTTTCAACGCTAATAGGTTTTGCGCAAGAAAAAACGAAACAGCAAATAAAAGAGGAACAAAAACAGGCAAAGCAAAAAGAAGTGGAGGCTCTTGTTAATTCTAAAGAGTTTGAATTTGAGGGTGATATGGCCTATCCGCTAGGAGGTAGGAGCATTGATTTGACTACAAACCCAAATTATTTACGATTCAAAAATGATTCTATTCATAGTGAAATGCCTTATTTTGGAAAAGCCTACGCTGGAGTGGCTTATGGAGGAGGTGGAGGTTTGGATTTTAAAGGGCCTATAAAAGATTATTCCATAACAAAAGGCAAGAAGAATTACGTTATAAAAGCTGAAGTTAGGGATAACTCGGATAATTATTCTATTATTTTGACAGTCTATTTTGAAGGAAATGCTTCTTTAAGCATTGGTTCAAATAATCGTGATTCGATTAACTATAGGGGAAGTATTGAAAAACTAAAAACAAAATAATTATTTCGGATTTACTGTTGCTTAATTTTGATTTTGGATTTAATTTAATTGCATTATTATGCGTTTGTTTTTGTTTCCAATAAAACTAATTAGTTGGATTAGTTGAAATCCATATTAAAAAATCATTTTCTTCCGTTGAGATGAAAAAATGGGCTTCTGATAACCAAAACTTAAATGCTTTTTTTGAAGAAAGGCAAATATCTGTTATGATAAAATTTTTAATCCCATTTTTCATTGTTTTATTTGGAAATCAAAGTTTAGTTAATGCTCAAACTAATTCTGATATAGATAAATCTTGTCCACCAAAAACGGTTTTCGAATTGTTTAAAAAGAAAGACTCAATTCTGGTTGTAAAACCTATTAAAAATAGTTTTTTGCTTGTGATTCCAATAATTGGGGTACAGCCTGCAACTGGGCTTAGCTATGGAGCGACTGCACAATATACTTTTAAAGGGAAGGAAGTTTCAGATAAGTATTCTTCCGCAAACCTAGGGGTGACTTTTACAACCCAAAAACAGTTATTAATTAATGCTAAAAATAATATTCTATTGAAAAATAATAGAGTTTATCTTAGAGGAGATTATCGGCTGTATGTTTTTACCCAACCCAATTATGGTCTAGGAACCAATATTGTTCCAACAAATAGGGAAGACCCTGATTTTGATATTGAATCGATTAAAGAACCGATGGATTATAACTATTTTAAGTTTCATCAAACTGCTTCATGGGAAATAAAAAAGGATTTTTATATAGGAGGAGGAATTGAAATAGATTGGTATTCTACAATTGTTGATAAAAATCTAGATGTTGAAAATGGTAAGTTTACCAATCACTATAATTATAGTATTCTAAATGGATTCAATGAAAATGAATATTTTGTAAATGGGCTAAGTTTTAATTTCATTTACGATTCCAGGGATAATCAGATTAATACAAGAAAAGGGTGGTTTGCTAATGTTGATTTTAGGTTTAATGCAGATTTATTTAATGATCAAGAGGCAAGTAATGTACTGTTTACTGAGTTTAGGTATTTTGTTCCAATGGATCCCAAAAGAGAACAATTTGTACTTGGTTTTTGGGCTTTTGGACAGTTTGTAACCAAGGGAGTTGTTCCTTATTTGAATTTGCCTGCCATAGGTTGGGATCAACGCAGTCGAAGTGGTGAGGGTTATACTCAAGGACTTTTTCGAGGAAATAATTTAGCTTATCTTCAGGTTGAATTAAGGTTTCCTATAACTTGTAATCAGCTTCTTAGCGGAACTGTTTTTACAAATTTCACAACCGCAAGTAATAAGTTTGAGCGCATTGGGCTTTTTGAATATGTTCAGCCTGCCTTTGGGTTTGGCTTAAGACTTTTAATTGATAAAGCTACTCGCACGAATCTTGTTTTCGATTATGCTGTAGGAAATCACTCTAATGGATTCTATCTCAATGCAGGAGAAACTTTTTAATTTCTTTGTTGTTAAATAGTTATTTATGATGAATTTGTTTTTAAATTTAATAATATTTTAATGAGAAATTCTTATATTTGAGAGAAATTAACTAAATTTAAAACACAAACACATGAAAAAAGTATTTTTATTATTTGTTCTAGCAATCTCATCTACTACATTTGCCCAATCCACTTTGAAAGATGATATTGACGTTGTACAATCGGTTTATGGTAAATCCAAATCTGAATTGGTAAGACAATATATGGCATTGACTGGTACTCAAGCTACAGATTTTGTAAAAATCTATGATGCTTATGAATTAGAAAGAAAAAAACTTGGAGAAGAAAAAGTTTACTTAATAAATCAATATGCTACAGATTATGCAGCTTTGACAGAGGACAAAGCCGATGTAATTGCTAAAGGTGTTTTGAAAAATAATATAGCATACGATAAATTATATAGTTCTTATTATGAAAAAGCTAAAAAAGCTATAGGAGCAATAAACGCTACGAAATTCATTCAACTTGAAATTTATTTGCAAACGGAGATTAGAAGTAGCTTGCAAAATGCAATACCTTTTGTAGGTGAAATAGAAATGACAAAAGTGAAATAAGTTTTTATTTACTCAGAAAAAAGAGGCTGTCTAAAAATATAGGTGGCCTCTTTTTTTTGTAACTTTAAATAGATTTTTGGATGTTATTGATAGTAAACCCAATAGTATTTTTAAGCTTTGTAAATTATAAGTTCTTTTATCATAAAAAGTGTTAATTTTTGTTTCTTTGTTTTAGAAAAAAATGTTAAATTTGTTAATATGCTTTCCTACTTTTATGTAATTTAAAAAATTAATCATGAAAAATTTAACTACTCCATTTAGAATTGCCCTCATTTTTGTATTAACCATATCTTCAATTAATGTTTTTTCCCAATCTAATTCTAGAGATTTAAAGAATTCAGTAAAGTTCAATGTGACTAATATGTTGCTTTATGATAATTCATATCAGTTCTCTTATGAGCGGATTATTAAAGAAAATCAAAGTTTGAATGTATTTGTCGGATACCAGGAGTTTCCATTAATTACTGTAGATTTAAGTGATAATGCCAGTTTTTCTAAAAAAAGTAGAAGGGATGGATTTTCTGTAGGGGCAGATTATCGATTTTTCTTGGGAAGTGTTAACAAATACAAAGCACCAAGAGGTGTTTATTTGGCTCCTTTTGTAAGTTTTTTTCAATTTGGAACGAATAGAGACATAAGCTATACGGATTCTAATAATGTTGTTAATACGGTTAATCTTTCTTCAAAATTTAACTTAGTTAATATAGGTGGTGAGTTAGGATATCAGTTCGTATTATGGGATAGATTTGTTATTGATTGTGTTTTATTCGGACCTTCAATCACTAGATATAAATTTAATACAAAATTAGATGGAAGCATACCAGGTATTGAAGATAATGAGATATATCAGAAGGTAATCGAAGCAATAAAGGATAGGTTTCCGGGTGTTGAAGGAATAACTGGAGATGAAGGAGTAGAGAAAAAAGGAGTACAATCTATAACAGCTGCTGGGTTTAGGTACAATATAGGTATAGGTTATCGATTCTAAAATACATAGCGGTGAATCCAGGACCTCAATTTTTTTGAGGTTTTTTTAGTCTCAATTTTTTAGGTGACTATTGATTTTTTGGAGTTATGGCTAAAATTGCTTCAATGGTATTTTAGATACTTTTTTTATTTTTTTTAAATTCATAATA
>DATEOV010000442.1:0-6316 GCA_035273645.1 Flavobacterium sp.
TTTTTCTCTCCTTTACACTGTACATTCATACTTGCTAAACTTAAAATGGAAATTCCATAAATACAACGTTTTACTAGATTCATAAATTATTTGGTTTTTTAGTTAATTAAAAGCGTAAAAGAAAAAGTCTTAAAGTTGAAAGTCTTAAAGTCAAAAGATTAAAATTAAATAAAAACTTTAATATAAGTTAGGACTTTAAGACTTTACAACATTAGACTTTATGACTTAAATTATAGACCGTGTTGAAACAAATGAAAATAAGCTTCATTAGCATTGATAGTATCTTTGAAATTACGGATAGTAGTATCGGCATCAATTACCAATAATTCGATACCGGCGATATCGGCGAAATCTTCCATAAATTCAGTAGTTACCGCTTGGCTATAAACTGTATGGTGAGCTCCACCAGCAAGAATCCACGCAGTAGCAGCAATGTCAAGATTTGGCTTACAATCCCACAATACGCGAGCTACCGGAAGTTTTGGTAAATCAGCCATCGGTTTTACTGCAGTCACTTCGTTTACAATTAATCTGAAACGAGTTCCCATATCCACAAGTGATACGTTGATAGCATCACCAGCTGGTGAATTGAATACCAAACGTGCTGGATCTTCTTTTCCTCCAATTCCTAATGGATGTACTTCGCAATTTGGTTTTCCATCAGCGATAGATGGGCAAATTTCCAACATGTGTGATCCCAAAACGTATGATTTTTGTGGAGTAAAGTGGTAGGTGTAATCTTCCATGAACGAAGTTCCTCCTTCAAGTCCCACATTCATAACTTTCAAAGCTCTAACCATAGCGGCAGTTTTCCAGTCTCCTTCACCACCAAAACCGTAACCATCTGCCATTAAACGTTGCGTTGCAATTCCAGGAAGTTGTTTCCAAACTCCTAAGTTTTCAAAAGTATCGGTAAATGCTCCGAAACCACCTTCTTCCAAGAAAGCTCTCAATCCCAATTCGATTTTTGCAGCATCTGCCAAAGATTGTCTTTGCGCTCCGCCTTCTAAAAGGGATGGAGTTAGATTATAAGAAGCTTCGTAAACAGCCAATAAATCGTTCAATTGTTTGTCGGTTACTTTTTCCATGTGTTTAGTCACATCTGAAGAATCATAACCATTAACAGAAACGCCAAAACGAATTTGTGCTTCTACTTTATCTCCTTCGGTAACGGCAACTTCACGCATGTTATCACCAATACGAGCTACTTTTAGGTTTTGAAGTTCGTTCCAACCTAATGCAACTCTTGTCCAGTTTCCTATTTTGGTTTGAACGCGTTCGTCTTCCCAGTGGCCAACAATTACTTTACGTTTTTTGCGCATTCTGGACATGATAAAACCAAATTCTCTATCACCGTGAGCCGATTGGTTCAAGTTCATAAAATCCATGTCAATACTAGCCCAAGGGATTTCTGCGTTGAATTGTGTATGTAAGTGACATAATGGTTTATTCAAAATGCTTAAACCACCAATCCACATTTTGGCTGGTGAAAAAGTATGCATCCAAGCCACGATACCAATACAGTTTTTGTTGGAATTAGCTTCCAAACATACATTCAAGATTTGGGCAGGTGATTTTACTACATCTTTGTATACCAATTTTACAGGTAATTTTGAGGATGCATCCAATCCTTTTGCAATTATTTGAGAATGTTCGGCTACTTTTCTTAATGTTTCTTCACCGTATAATTCTTGGCTTCCTACTACAAACCAAATTTCTTTTTGAGATATATCTATCATTATATTTTTTGTTTAATCGTTTAACTGTTTATTTGTTTAACTGTTTATTTGTTTAATCGAGAACTGACGAATCGATTAAACGATTCAACAACTCCCCGAATAAACAGTTGTTACTGTCCGTAATAGGAGTCTTTTCCATGTTTGCGTTCGTAATGCTTTTTGATTAAAGAATCTTTTAATCGAGGAGCATTAGGGTTTATTTGCAAAGTCAGATAAGCCATTTCGGCTACAACTTCTAGTACTTTACTGTTGTAAACTGCTTTGGCAGCGTTTTTTCCCCAAGCAAATGGACCGTGATTTCCTATCAGAATCATTTCGACTTCTTCGTACGAAAGGTTTTTTTCTTTGAAACAATCCAAGATTTGAATTCCAGTGTTGTGTTCATAGTTTCCTTCGATAAGTGAATCGGCCATTGGCGCTGCACAAGGAATATCAGACGTTAAGTGATCGGCATGAGTGGTTCCAAAAATTGGAATGTCTTGTTGTGACTGTGCCCAAGCCACCGAATAGGTCGCATGAGTATGTGCCACACCGCCAATGTTTGGCCAGTTTTTATATAAATAAGCATGTGTTTTGGTGTCCGAAGAAGGACGCATACTACCTTCGATAATGTTGTTGTCAAAATCGACAATAACAATGTCTTCCGGTTTTAGATCTTCATAAGGAACTCCGCTCGGTTTAATGGCAAAAACACCATTTTTGCGATCGACAGCACTAACGTTTCCAAAAGTGTAAACTACCAAATTCAATGCGTTCAATTGCATATTCGCTTCGTAGCATTCTTGCTTTAAATCTTTATAAATAGAGCTCATGTTGTTGTTTTTTAATGGATGGATCTGCATAAGCACTTAATTGGTCGTAAGCCAAAAGCAATTTGTTATAAGCAGCTACTTTGTCGAGTTGCGGAGCATATTCGCTTTCAAAAGGGCTTCCCATTTTTTGAGCTGCTTCAATTACGTTTGGATAAATTCCGGCAGCAACGGCAGCATAAATAGCTGCACCCAATGCAGGTGCTTGATCTGATAAAGCTACTTTGATAGGTTTGTTCAATACATTGGCTAGTGTTTGCATGATGAATGGTGATTTACGAGCCACACCACCAATACCAATCACAGTGTCAATTCGAACACCTTCTTCTTCAAAACGATCTACAATTTTTTTAGAACCAAAACAAATTGCATTTACCAATGATTTGAATACATGCGGCGCTTTTGTTCCTAAAGATAAATTTGCAATGGCGCTTTTAAGTTCCTGATTTGCATCTGGAGTTCTTCTTCCGTTGATCCAGTCTAATGCTACTGGAACACTTTCGGATAATGGTATTTTCTCTGCTTCGGCAGTTAATTGTATGATTAAATTGTCGCTGATTTCAGCTTTCAATTGTTCTTTTTGTTCGTCGGTCAAAAGGGTAGAAGTAGCCAATAAATTTTCTGTTGGCCATAACAATAATTCTTTATACCAAGCCAATAAATCTCCAAATGCAGATTGTCCCGCTTCAAGGCCAATAAATCCTGGAATTACCGATCCGTCAACTTGTCCGCAAATTCCACGAACGGTTTTTGTTCCGATAGATTCTTTAGTATCAACAATAATATCACAAGTTGAGGTTCCCATTACACGTACCAAAGTGTGTTCGTCTATTTTGGCTCCCACTGCTCCTGAATGGGCATCGAATGTTCCTACTGCTATTACTGTATCTGTTGAAAGTCCCAATCTGGTTGCCCATTCTTGGTTTAAATGACCCGCAACCAAATCAGAAGTATAAGTTTCATCGTATAATCTTCCGCGTAGCGATGCCAAATACGGATCCAATTTTTCTAAAAATTCTGTAGGAGGTAATCCGTTCCAATCTTCATGCCACATCGCTTTGTGTCCCGCTGCGCAACGGCTTCTTTTGAACGATTTTAAGTCTTTATTGTCAATTAGCAAATACGTCATCAAATCGCAATGTTCCATCCAAGTGTAGGCTGCTTTTTTTACGGCTTCGTCCTGTCTTGCAACGTGTAGAATTTTCGCCCAAAACCATTCTGATGAATAGATTCCCCCTTCGTATTTAGTGAAATTTTCTCCACCCCAGTTGGCCGCCAATTCATTGATTTCGTTCGCTTCATTTATAGCCGTATGGTCTTTCCATAAAACCATCATGGCATTTGGATTATGTTCAAAACCTTTGGTCAGTGCCAATGGAGTTCCATCTTCGGCAACCGGCACTGGAGAAGATCCTGTAGTGTCAATGCAAATGCTTCGAATTAAGGAGGAATCCACTTTGCTATTTGCAACTACATATTTTATGGTAGTTTCCAACCCTTCGATATGATCCAAAGGATGTTGGCGAAACTGATTTATTGAGGCATTACAATATTCTTTATTTTTCCATCGCTTGTAATCACAAACGCTTGACGCTAATTCCTGTCCATTTTCAGTGTCTATCAATACAGCACGAACAGAATCTGAGCCGTAATCTAATCCTATTACATAATTTTTCATCACAAATACTTTTTTAATACGTACAAATATATATATAATTATTTAATAAGTGTATAAAAAACACTTAATTTATTTTGCATTGACATTTTTCTTGAAACTCCACTATTACTGGTGTTTACGAAGGGAATTAAAAACAAGTGTTTAAAATACATTTGTGCTGTTCTGATTATTTCATTTTCAGCTTCAAAACAGTAACAGAATAGGCTGGAACGCTCAATGATGCTTTCTCACTTTTCAAGATATATTCGCTTTCTTTCGGGCTGATTTTTTTAGGCGAAGCAAATGAATTTTCGTCTTCCAGTTTTGGGCTATTCAGCGTAATAACTGTCCCTTTTGATTGGAATTTGCTTCCTTTTAAATCAACAGTTATGTCTTGCGCTTTTGCAGAAGCATTAACCACTTTGACAATTACTTCTTTGGTAGTAACATCTTTTACTGCCGATGCAAACAAATCGTTTTGACCAGTAACTGCTTTTCCATCTTTGGTTATCGATAATAAATCGGTTCCTTTATTGTTAGCGAATAATTTTTGCACATAATAATTTGGTGTACCAAAGGACTCTAAATTATTAAACCAAATCATATCCGGTGTCCATTGCCAACCTTCTTCGTGAGCAAATAAAGGAGCATACGAAGTAAGATGAACTACTTCAGCGTTACGTTCCATTCCGGTCATAAAAGCGGCTTCAGAAAAAGCACATTCCCAACTGTTTTTATTGTCAGGACTAGCAATGGCTACCGTTTGTGCGGCATATTCTCCAGCGAAAATTTTTGGTCCTTTACGGTCGTAACTGTCATAACGAGTTGCGTTTTCTCTAAACCATTTTGGCTCTTTATAATAATGCTCATCAATGATTTCTGCATTCAATTTTTTAAGTTCTGATTGCGCATACTCAAAATAATCTCCTTCTGGAAATGGCCCGCTTCCTGAAACAATCGTAATTTCTGGATGTTTTGCTTTGATTGCTTTTTCAAACACTTTATAACGCTCGATATAATCTGTTCCCCATTGTTCGTTCCCGACTCCAATGAATTTCAAATTAAATGGTTTTGGGTGTCCCATATCCGAACGAACTTTTCCCCAAGGAGTGTCTACGCTTCCGTTAGCAAATTCAATTAAGTCAATCGCATCTTGTACATAAGGGTCCAATTGATCCATAGGAACCAATTCGCCAGTATTGAACTGACAAGCCATTCCACAACTTAAAATTGGTAATGGACTAGCTCCTATATCTTCTGATAGTTGAAAATATTCAAAAAATCCTAAACCAAAAGACTGAAAATAATCAGGTGCTGGTTTATGTGCAAACTCCGTATTCCAGCGGTTAATTAGGCTTTCTCTATTATCAACTTCTCCAACTGTTTTTTTCCATTGGTAACGTCCAGCAAGAGTTCTTCCTTCAACAATACAGCCGCCTGGGAAACGTAAAAAGCCAGGTTTCATATCATATAGTAATTGTACTAAATCTTTTCGAAGACCATTTTTTCTATTGTTCCATGTATCTTCCGGGAATAATGAAATCATATCTAAATCGATAGTTCCTGTCCCTTCAAAAGTAAAACGCAATTTTGCTTTTGCTTCTGTTGCTGTTGGAATAAGCTGAGCGGTATATTCTTTCCAATCTGAAGAAGTGGGAACAATGCTCGTTTCAGCTAAAACCTTATTATCTTTTCCGATGAATTGAATATTAATCTTCGATATATTTCCTACTTCTTTGGATGCTTTTAGAGTCAAATTGTATTTTGCTCCACTTTTAATACCCATCCCTCTGAAACCTTCATTGATGATTTCATAACCTTTAGCATCTTTTACAGTAACTCGGCAATAGTTATGATTAGTTCCTTTTTTTGAAAATTGAACAGGAACAGCAATTCCAGATTCGGTATTATATTTATGTCTGTCACTTTTTGGTTGTTGCCATCCCATCAAAGGATCATCAAATTCAAATGAGCGGTTTTTAACCATTTCGGCATACAGACCTCCATCGGCAGCAAAGTTGATATCTTCAAAAAAGATACCATACATCGTTGGCTGAATTTTGGTAATTGTTTTGCTGGTATTTACTTCCAGAGTTGTTTTTTGGGCATTG
>DATEOV010000443.1:0-2223 GCA_035273645.1 Flavobacterium sp.
GAATTCCTTAAAAAAGTAGACGATTATACCAAAGCACAAGAAGCGTACAATAAAAAATGGGGAGTTTTTTCTACCTGCGACGTAATGTTGCCTCCATCTGGAGTTGACTGTGTAAACGGAAAACCAACATTAATATACTCCGATTCACAAGCAAAGATTTAATATCAAACGGAATCGATGAAAATGAATCCCTTTGTAGGATTTAGTAAAGAAGCTTTGAGTAAATTGGCAGTATAAATTAGAATAAAAAACAATTTGATTATTACATACACTGCTTGCAAAAAATCCTAAACATTTAAGCTGTTTAGGATTTTTTATTGTTTTTTGGTAAAACCTTTTCTTGTCATTTCGCCCCAGCCTTTGGTTCCCATAATTTTTTCTTTATAACCAACTAAGGCAGCATATACCGTTAGAGGATGAAAATACAATGGTTCTATGAAAGCAGCCACCAGCAATTTAAAAAAATCTGTTTGCTTTGGATACTTGTGGTACGTATGCTCTTCACTATATAGCGCTATCACAGAAAACATAACCGCAAAAAAATACACGAACAATAAAAGCAAAAAGAAGAAATGCCAATTAAGCAATCCAAAGAGAATTAATATGACTGTTATTACGAGACCTATAAACTCTATTCCAGGAGCTAGAAATTCAAATAATGTCCAGTAAGGTATACTGATCATGCCCAAAAACTTGTATTTAGGATTCAGAAACATCTTCTTGTGAATGCTAAGTGTTTCGATTGTTCCTCTCATCCAGCGGCTACGCTGCTTTTTGAATATTTTAAACTCTTCGGGCGCTTCAGTCCAACAAAGCGGATCAGGTATATAACTAACCGAATAAGGTATTTTGCTTTCAATCATATAACGGCGCATTCTTACTACCAGCTCCATGTCTTCACCAACCGTTTTTGTGTTATAACCTCCTGCAAGTAAAGCTATTTCTTTATCGAATGCACCAAACGCACCACTGATGAGCAATAGCCCATCTAGCCTTCCCCAAGCCATTCTTCCTAAAAGAAAAGCTCTTAGATATTCTAAAACCTGTATCCTTGGCAGCATAATATCTGGGGCATTTACCTCAACCAAACGGGCATTCTTGATAACACACTGGTTTGCTATTCTGACAACGCCACCGGTAGCAATGATGCGTTTTCCATGAGATTCCAAAAAGGGTTTGGCTAGTTTGAGCAACGAGTCTTTATCAAGGATACAATCAACATCAATACATACAACATAAGGGTTTTGTGCAATGTTAAGACCTACGTTTAAAGCATCTGCTTTACCTCCATTTTCTTTGTCTACTACTATCAATTTTTTAAATGCAGCGTTTCTGGAGTGATATATTCCTTTAATTTTTTTGGTTTCAATTTTTAGATTAATGTCAAGGTCAGTCAAGACAAGGTCATAAGTGTTGATAAGAATCTCCATCGAATTGTCCTTACTCCCATCATTCACCACAATTACCTGATAATTATTATAATTTAATGAAAGTAACGATTTTACATTTTCCTGAATGGTAAACCCCTCATTATATGTAGGTGCGATAAGTGAAAGTTTGGGTGCAAATTCGCTTGTAAGAAGTACGCCGTAATCTACAAAACTATTTTTCTTTAGATAACTCCTTAGTTCTTTTGTAGAAAGGTAGGCTAATATAAGATAGGATGACATGATTAATATCGCATAAGCAAGTATTAAGACTATATATATATCCAAAAACCATTTTATGTCGTTGCTAAAAGTCATTTGTTTATATCGTTAAACTGTTTAATGCCTGCAATACACTTTGCGCTTCATATTGTATTAATGCATTTGGAGCATTATCTGCCAATTGTTCTACATAAGAAAGTTTTTGAGTAAGCTTTAGTTCTTTAATAATTTTTAATCCAAGAGAAACAACAGTTGCATTTTGTGAGTCGAGTAAAAGTTCAATGCCTTCTATATCGCCAACATCATAGTTTTTAAAAGCGTTTATAATATTTATCTGCGTCCAATCATCAATGGGATAGCGATATTTAGCAAGTCTGTCTATGCTTCTTGTACCTGCAAGTTTGATACAGGCATTTACAGCCGTGATTTTTAAAGTTTTTTTTCTGGTTTTAGAAGGCATTGCTATTATTTCATCAACAGCCTCAGTAATATTCATTTCTGCAAGTTCGGTAATTCCTTTGCATTTTATCTCCCATTTCAGGTTTTTAAGTTTTTTAAATGAATCATTTATTAA
>DATEOV010000444.1:0-4825 GCA_035273645.1 Flavobacterium sp.
GGTTGTCCCGTTTTGCAAAACTTGGCTTCTGCTGGAGTTGGAAACATTGGAATAGTTGATGGAGATGTGGTGGACGAAACTAATTTACACAGGCAATTATTATACACTTTAAAAGATTGTGGAAACAGTAAAGCCGAAACGGCGAAGAAAGTAATTTTGGAGCTCAATCCAGAGATTAATGTGGTTGCTTTTCCAGAATTTTTCACTGTACAAAACGCAGCCCAAATAGTGGGAGAATATCAAATAATTGTCGATTGCACGGATGTGATTGCCGTTCGTTATTTGATTAATGATGTGGCTATCGCCAAAGGGATTCCGATGGTGTATGCTTCGATTCATAAATTTGAAGGTCAGGTTTCTGTATTCAATTATAAAAATGGAGCAAGTTACCGTTGTTTGTTTCCGGAACAGGAAGGATTGAATGCGGTTCCCAATTGTGCAGTTTCAGGAGTTTTGGGCGTTTTGCCAAACACGATCGGAACACTGCAGGCTACCGAAGTACTCAAAATAATACTCGGAATAGGAGAAGTGTTATCGGGAAAACTATTGCATTACGATGGACTTTGTTTTCAAACCCAAATCATCAGTTTTGCCAAAAACCCAAAAGCAATCGAAAAAGGAATCATTAATGGGAGGCTGCTTTTGAACAGTAAAAAGCCAGTAGAAGATTTAACTCCCAAAGCGTTTTTAGAAAAATGTAACCAATTAGGAATCGTTGTTATTGATATTCGAGAATTGGACGAAACACCTGAATTTAAAGGAGAGAATGTTATTCGGATTCCTTTGAGCAGATTAGAAGATTATAGTAAGAAATTGGACAAAAATCAGGAGATTGTTTTGTTTTGTCAAACAGGTCAACGCAGTTTAGCTGCTATGAATTATCTTCAAAAATCTGGTTTTGTTGGAGTTTTTCATTTAGGAAAAGGAATCGAATCTTTAAAGAATCAAATTTAATGGCAATGACAATATCAATTTCAATGACAATGTCAATTAAAAAAAAATAAAAAAATATACATTATTCATGTCAACAGATAAACCCAAAAAAAGTTCTTTTATTCAGGGGCAGATAACATCCGAGTTCATAGGGAATTCAATTGCCAAACACCAAAGCAAAATCACCATTGGCGCCCATAATATTTTCCTGGGCCAAGTTCGTGCCGATGTGATTGAAGGAAAAACAGTCGCAGCCATCGAATACACAGCCTACGAAGAAATGGCAGAACAATCGTTCTACGAAATTCGGGAAGCGGCTTTTGCTAAGTATGAGTTGTCTTGCCTGCATATTTACCATAGTCTAGGAACGGTAAAAACAGGCGAAATATGTTTGTTTGTTTTTGTTTCTGCACCAAGACGAAAAGTGGTGTATGAAGCTTTGGAGTTTTTGGTGGAAGAGATAAAAGAAAAGACAGCCATCTTCGGAAAAGAAATTTTTGAAGATGAATCATATACTTGGAAGCAGAATACTTAGAAAGAGGCAATAAGAAAGAACAAATATTTTAAAATTAAGAGTAACTATAAAGCTAAAAGCTGACCGCCGACAGCCCAAAGCTAACAACTAATTATTAATCACTAGTCACTAAATAAATGGTAGATATCACCCATAAAATAATCACACAACGCACGGCAACAGCCCAAGCAATCGTAAAAGTAGGTTCGCCAGAAACGATGCAAGCCATTTTGAATAAAACAGTTCCAAAAGGCGATGTATTGGAAGTTGCACGAACTGCGGGTTTATTTGCCGTAAAAAACACTTCGAACTCTATTCCGGACTGTCATCCCATGCCGATTGAGTTTACAGGAATTGAGTATGAATTGTTGGAAGATTCTGTATTGATAAAAGTGACTGTCAAGGCGATTTACAGAACAGGAGTTGAGGTCGAAGCCATGCACGGCGCTTCAATAGTGGCCTTGACGATGTATGATATGCTAAAACCTATCGACAAACAAGTCGAAATTTCTACCATAAAACTGCTTCACAAAAAAGGAGGAAAATCAGATTATGGAGTCAAAGAAGATCTCGATTTATCGGTAGCGGTAATTGTTTGTTCAGATAGTGTTTCCAGTGGAAAAAAAGAAGACCGAGCCGGAAAAGTAATCTCGGATAAAGTAAAAAAGTTGGGACTAAACGTTTCGAGTTATTCCGTAATTCCGGATGAGGTAGCCGATATTCAAGAAACGATAAACAAATTATGTTCCGCTAATAAAGACTTGATTATCCTAACTGGTGGAACGGGTCTATCCAATCGCGATGTCACTCCCGAAGCTATTATTCCAATGCTCGACCGACGCATTCCTGGAATTGAGGAAGCCATACGCTCTTATGGTCAGGATAGAACGCCTTACGCGATGTTGTCTAGAAGTGTAGTCGGTTTCAAAGGCGATACGTTGATTATGGCTTTGCCGGGTTCCACAGCGGGAGCCAGCGAATCTATGGATGCCGTATTTCCTTCAATATTACATTTATTCAAAATATTAAATGGTTTCAACCATGGAAAATAACAAAAATCCAATGCAGGACAACCACGGCAGAGCGCACAATTACCTCCGCATTTCAATTACAGAACATTGTAATTTGAGATGCACTTATTGTATGCCGGCCGAGGGGATTGCGCTTACACCAAGAGCGCATCTTATGACTGCAGAGGAAATTGTTACGATTGCCAAGACTTTTGTAAAACTCGGCGTGACCAAAATTAGATTGACCGGAGGAGAGCCTTTGGTACGAAAAGATGCCAAAATTATTATAGAACAATTAGGTAAACTGGGTGTAGAATTAACATTGACGACCAATGGAATCCTAGTGCACGAATTTATAGATACCTTCAAGGAAGCTGGAATTACCACGTTGAACGTGAGTATAGACAGTTTGAAAAAAGATAAATTCAACCAAATCACTCGTCGAAATTATTTTGAGAAACTAATTGAAAATCTAGATTTACTTGAGAAAAATGATTTTAGGGTAAAACTAAATGTAGTTGTTATCAAAGGATTTAATGATAATGAAATTATTGATTTTATTGAGTTGACCAAAGACCGTAACATTCAAATCAGGTTTATTGAGTTCATGCCTTTTGACGGTAATCAATGGAACAGGGAAAAGTTGGTAAGTTATGCCGAAATCCTTTCGCAAGTAAATGCTTTTTATAACGAACAAAAGGTAGAACGCATACAAGACAAACCTAACGATACCGCCAAAAATCACAAAATCACTTCTTACAAAGGTAGTTTTTCGGTAATCAGTTCGGTAACCAATCCGTTTTGCAGTACCTGCAATCGCATCCGTTTAACAGCCGATGGAAAACTGAAAAACTGTTTATTTTCGAATACCGAAACCTCATTGCTTGATACCTTGCGTGCGGGAGATTCAATCGAACCGCTTATCTTTCAAAACATAAAATCTAAACACGCCATGCGTGGCGGAATGGATGATGATACTAAATTCCAGAATCCGTTACTTTTTTCTCAGAATAGAAGTATGATTAAGATTGGGGGATAACACTTTTTTTACGTTTTTGCGTCTTTGTGAGATATAAGTATTCATTTCAAATCCCTGACAAAAGTCATTGTTGGCACTATGTCATAGTGGATACCTTTGCAAAATGAATGCAAAAACAGAATCCAACAAAAAAGGGTACAACAATTACGGCACACATCTCCGTCAAAAATACAACGGAAAAAAAGTTTTCAAAGTAATTGTTGACGGCAATTTTAGCTGTCCCAACCGCGACGGACTGAAAGGCTACGGCGGTTGTACCTATTGCAACGTCGATTCTTTCACGCCCGATATTTCCAGAAAAGCACTCACGATAGAAGACCAATTGCTTCAGGGAATGGAGCGCGCCAAAAAATCATACAAAGCCGACCAGTTCATTGTCTATTTCCAGCCCAATACCAACACTTATGCCCTTGTCGATTATCTAAAAACAATCTACGACCGGGCTTTGGCTTTCAATCCCGATGAGGTTGTTGGATTTTCAGTAGGAACGCGTCCCGACTGTATCGATGCCGAAAAAGTAGCATTGCTAGAAAGTTACAGCGACCGTTTCGATGTCGATGTCGAAATGGGAATGGAATCCATGTATGACGAAACATTAGAAAAAATAAATCGAGGCTGTACTCACGCCGAGTTCATCACCGCAGTGGAATTATTAAAGGACAGCCCTATCGATTTGTGCGTCCACACCGTTTTCGGATTCCCTTGGGAAACCCGCGAAATGATGCTCAACTACATCGCTGAAATCAACCGTTTTCCCCAAATAAAATTCGTCAAATTCCATCATTTGCACATTGTCGAAGGCTCGATCATGGGTGTGCATTACAAGCGCAACCCATTCCCGCTCTTCACTTTGGAACAATACACCGATTTACTTTGCGACCTAATCCCACTCCTGCGCCCCGACATCGTCATCCAGCGCCTCTTCGGAATCTCGGATTGGGAATTGCTCATCGCCCCAAACTGGGGACTCAAAAAGTCCGAAATCCAGTATTATATCGACTCTGTAATCGAAAGCAAGGGTGTAATTCAGGGCTCCCAATTCGACAATATATAGAAAACCGCAAGCTGTTCCATAATACTGTCTTCCTACAAACTTGTCCTTCCGAGGAACGAGGAATCTCTGCAATACTATTCTGCAATAGTGTTTTTTTTGCGAGAAGCACTTTTACTGTAGTTTTAATCTGCTATATTTACGTTATAATTTGTAAAATAAGTTTGACTAAATTTTTTCGTCGAATTACGAGTAGCTACAAACATAACTGACAACACCCATTGGCTCAAATGGTATTACTATTTTACGGACAAGCATAAAACTAAATGGTTTGCTTT